>JALORD010000391.1 GCA_025459145.1 Pirellulaceae bacterium
TCCTACGGCGTGAGGCGCGTCCCACTTTGCTTGTTGAGGTGAACGTTGTGTTAAATGGCTTAACTTTGCCGCCAGCGCGTTAAGCTCGCAAGCGATTGGAGTACAAGGAGTTGCGGGCGCTAAGTGGGTCGCGGGCCGCGAAAGGCTTGGCGCGAAGCGCTCAGCTCCAGGCGTTGTGCGAGAAGCGGCGACTTCACGCGGGGCAGGTGGCTCAGGGCCTGAGCGAGCCGCTTGGGGTGGGCCACTTTGCGGCGACTCAATTTGCAGAAACGAACACAGCCGGGGACCTTGCGGGCCCCGGCTGTGGAATGTGCAGGCAGGCTGTGTGATTTGTGGCGGGTGCGAGCTTCGCCCGCACCCCGGCCCTCTCCCAGGTGGAGAGGGGGAGCCTCCTAGAACACGTCGAGGATGAAGTGGTGGCCCATGTGGTAGCGGCGGCCTTCGGGGTAGTAGTTGTGCCACTGCTTGTTGTACACGGGGACGCGCATTTCCGGCGGATAGCGGAAGTAGAGATCTTCGCTCGACCGGTAATACTCGTTCCCCCAGAAGTTCTGCGGATAGTAGACGTAGGGATAGTGGTAGAAGCGTTCCCAGTCGGTCCGGGCATATTGGCTGCCCCAGACGCGGCTGTAGGCGCGCTGCGGGTCTTGGGCCCGAGCTTCGGTGGCGGTGAAGGTGGAGTGGAGGGCCAGGGCCAATCCCAGCGCCAAAATGAGACGACGAAACATGACATTCCCCCGGTGGAAGTTTGCGAAGGCCGCTATTTCGCCGCGGACTGGCGGTGCTGCGGGGCACGTAGCCGCCGATCGTCCGGCAAGCGGGATCATGCGGATGCGGGATTCCTTCCCATGCATCGGCGTGGCGGGCAATCGGCGCTCAGAGAATATCCGGCAAAACCGGCACAATGAGCACGCTGCGCGGCCTGGGAAACTCGGCGAATCGGGGAAAGGGGGCGGAGTTTGCGGGCAGTGCTGGATGAGCTTGGAGTGGCGCGGGGCGTATACTTGAGGCTGGAAAACGGGGCACGCGGGTTGGGCTGGGTCAGGCACTGCTGGACGAGCCAGCAGTGGCACCATGCGAGCGCGATTTGGGAACCGAGGTGGCGGATGATTGGCAATCGAGCGATGGGCTGGCTGTTTGGCGGACTCCTGCTGCTGTCGGTGGTTGCCAACAATGCGCTGGCCGCCGAGGCGCGGGTCGACGTCGAGCTGTGCACCGAGCAGGGCTTTCCGCTGACGGGGGCCCGCGAGTGGTCGGATCTGTTTGCGGATCTTGGGATCAGCGCGCGGATTCGCGGGATCAAAGGGAACGACGCTCCATCGATCAAGAGCACGGGAACGGACGAATCGCCAAGCTTTAAGGTCGTGGGGATCCTCGCGGCCGATGGGAAGCTGAACCTGCCGAAGGGGAAATTCTCGGTCCACGACAAGGCCCGGATCGAGCAGTGGTTTGCCAGGCTCAAAGGGGACGGCATCGAGGCGATCGCCGAGAAGACCGGTGCGTTTGGATTGTTGCCGACGAAGTTTGTCGAAGTGCACGAGGAACTGGCCGCACCGGTCGACTTTTCGACCAAGGGAGTGCCGCCGCGCGATGTGGCTAAGAAAATCGCCGACCGGCTGAAGTACAAGTTCATCACCGATCCGGCAGGGCAGCGGGCGCTCGGCGGCGGCGAGGCCGTGGCCGACGAGTTCAAGGGTCTGTCGAGTGGGACCGTGCTCGCGGCGGTGCTGAGGCCGCTGGGACTGGTGGTCTTTCCCGAGAAGGTCGGCAGCGAGATTCGATTGCGAATTGCCGACAGCAGATCGGCGAAGGAGCACTGGCCGATCGGCTGGGATCCGAAGGCCAACCCGGGAACCACCGCGCCGGACTTGTTTAAGTTTTTGCCGGTGGAGATCAACGACACGGCGCTCGGCGAGGCACTGGCGGCGATCGGCGAACGCGTGAAGCTGCCGCTGGTGATCGACTACAACGGGCTGGCCCGCCGTGAAGTGGATTTGGCAACGATGAAAGTGTCGTTTCCGCGGGCCAATACGTACTACTCGAAAATTCTCGACCAGATTTTGTTTCAGGCGAAGCTGAAGTACGAAGTGCGGGTCGATGAGGCGGATAAGCCATTCCTGTGGGTGACTTCGCTGTGAAGCACGGCGAGCGGCGGCAGGGGGCGGGCATGCTCAATTCGTCCGGACGTGCTGGACGTTGTGCTTAAGGAGCCATTCGAGAAAGGCTTCGTGGTACTCGGTGAGTTCGATTTCGGCCTGGTTCTCGGCATCGAGCGGCGATACGACGTAGACGACCAGGTCATCGAGCCAGCGGCGGGCATCGGCCGCATCGATCCAGTAGTCGCGGTCGGGGAGCTTGCTCGGGGCCGAGCGCTCGCCGGGCGGAGTCATGAAATAGACGATCTCCATCCGAAATCGATCGGGGAGTTCGAGGGGCGGAACGTCGGGACGATCGGGGGCGGAGATGAGCACGGGGGGAGAAGGGGACAGGGGACAGAGGTCGGAGGTCAGAGATCGGCAATGGTGATGCGGCGGCCTTCGTCGGTCGATTGTAGTGCCGCGAGTGTGGTGCGGAGGGCGGCGATGCCTTCGTCGAGCGAGCAGAGCGGCGGTTCGCTGCCGACGGCGGCGGAGAGGAATCCTTGGGCCTGTGCCCGAAAGAGGTCGTCTCGTTCGGCGATCAAGGGCTCGGTCCAGGTCCACTCGGCATCGCCGTGCAGAAACAGGCCGGCCCGGTTGCGATGCAGTTCGATGGCGAGCGAGCCGTGTGCGCCATTGAGTTGCAAATGCGATTCATTAGGAGCTTGAAACTGATTGAGAGTGAATGACACCTGGACTGGCGGCGAGGCGGTGCGGCCAAACAGGTGCACAGTGTCTTCGACCGCCACGTCCGGAAGTGCCTGATGCGCCGCATCACAAGCGACCCAGGCCAGCGGGCCAACGAGATACTGCACGAGGTCGATCCAGTGCGTGGCCGCATCTTGAATTGCTCCGCCGCCGCGAGCCCGATCGGCATAGTAGATCTCGCGATAGGCGGGGCGGAACGTGGGAAAGTGCTGGCCAGCATTGACGGTGACTTGATGGACGGCGCCGATCGTGCCGCTGGCCAAGAGTTGGCGCACATGCTGGGTCGCGGGATGCGCTCGCAGGACATAGGCGATCTGCACGAGCCTGGTTGCTGCTAGGGATTGCAGACGCGGGACATCGGCGAGCGCCGTGCAGAGCGGCTTCTCGATAAGCACCGCGGTGGTCGCCGGCGCGAGGAGTTCGGCGTGCTCGACATGCAGATGGGCCGGTGTGGCGACGACGACGCCGTCCCAGGGAACCGTTCGAAAGGCATGCGTGACTGCTTCCTCGGGCGAGGCAAACGCATGCTCGAGGTTGTATTGCTCGCAGAGTGCGATGCGGCGAGCATCGATCGCTTCGCACAAAGCGACCGTACAGCCGATCTGCTGGAAGCAGCGCAGATGCCGCTCGCCAATCGAGCCGCCGCCGACCACGAGGACATTTACCGGCATGTCCAACCTCCATCGACCATCAGGTTTGTCCCCGTCACATAGGCCGAGGCGTCGGAAGCCAGAAACACGACCGCGCCCTGGAGATCGTCATGTCCCATCATCCGCCCGAGCGGAACTCGCTCCTCGTAGCGCGCGATGAACTCCGCCGGCTGCTGGTCCTGATAGCCGCCGGGGCTGATCGCGTTCGCGCGGATGCCCTCCTTGCCATAGTAGCTGGCCAGATACCGCGTGAAGTTGATCATCCCTCCTTTGACGAAGTTGTACGAGGGAGGCTGCACCATCTCGGTTCCAGCATAGAGCGATGGATCGTTGGCCACGACGCCGTAGATGCTGGCGATGTTGATGATCGAGCCGCGGCCTTGGCGGCGCATCGTCTGGATGGCGAGCTGGCAATGGCGAAAGAGGCCGGCGAAGTCTCCTTGGGCGGCGTGCTGCCAGGTTTCGGGCGTTTGCTCCTCAAAACGGCCGACGTGTCCGTCGCGTGCGAGGGCGCTGTTGACGAGGATGTCGAGCCGACCGAAGCGCTCGTGCAGCTCGGCATAGAGCGCATCGATCGACGCCAGGTCTTCCTGGTCGAACGCCAGTCCACAGGCAGAATGGCCCTGCTCGACGAGCTCGGCGGCGAAGGCTTCGTTGCGGGCGAGCGAGCGGGAAGCGGTCACCACGGTGGCCCCCGCTTCGGCCAAGGCGGTGGCGATACTGCGGCCGAAGAGCGGTCCCGCGCCGGCCGTCACCAGGGCCACGCGCCCCTGAAGAGAAAAGCGATCGAGAACTCCCATACGCAATCCGATTCCGCGAATTGTTGGCAAGCGCCTGGCTGGCCGTTATGTTAGCACGGTTGCTGCCATACGCCGCTGGCCCTCCTGGCAATTCTGAATCCCGCCGCTCGATTCTTCTCGTTGTGCCTACTTCCGACACCACCACCGTTGGTCTGTCGCCGCTCGACTACGTGATGGTCGTGGCGTACCTCGTGGTGACGGTCGCGATTGTGGTCTGGTCGGTCCGCCGGCAGAAAGATACCGAGGACTTCTTCCTCGGCAACCGCCGGCTCCCGTGGCTGGCGGTCGGCCTGTCGATCATGGCCACACTCCTCTCGTCGCTGACTTATGTCGGGCTGACGGGCGAAGTGGTCAAGAACGGGATCGCCGCGTTCATGATGCAAGTGGCGATCCTTCCTGCCGCGCTGGTGGTGATTCCGCTCTTCATTCCTTTCTTCATGCGGATGCGGTTCACGAGCGCCTACGAGTATTTGGAGCATCGGTTCGACTATCGGACGCGGCTCCTCGGGAGCGGGCTCTTCTTGCTGCTGCGGGTCGGTTGGGTGTCGATGGTGATGTATTCCGGGTCGCTGGCCTTGGCCACGATGGCCGGATGGAACCTCTACACGGTGATCCTAGTCCTGGGCCTGGCCGCAACGGTTTACACCTGTTTCGGTGGGCTGGAAGGGGTCGTGTGGACGGACGTGCTACAGGCCATCATGCTCTTCGGAGGAGCCGCGGCGATTGTGCTGTATGTCTGGTTCGATACGGGCGCCGGGCCGGTCGCCTGGTGGCAAGAAGCGGGCAAACACTCGGCAGCGCACGCCCAGGCAGAATGGTTCAGTCTCGACCCGTACAAGCGGATGACGCTCGGAACGGCGCTCATTGCGGGCTTCTTCTGGCAAGTCTGCACACACTGCAGCGATCAGGTCGTCCTGCAGCGCTATGCGGCGACGCCGTCGCTGGCCGCGGC
>JALORD010000392.1 GCA_025459145.1 Pirellulaceae bacterium
CGGCGGCGCTGATCTGGTCCGCATGCGTGCCGTGTACGTCTCGGCTTTGGCGGACCTTCGTTTGATGCAGACGATCAGCGTCGCCGCTTCTCCTGGCGATGTCTTCTTCTTCGCTTCGTCTCCCTTCGCATGCCGGTCGTAGCCCAGCATCATCTCCAGGTCGTTGCCCAGATTGTCGTCGACCTTGAACGGCGTGGTGACCGGGACAGCGACCTCATCGGCCGAATGATTCACAAACTGGGTGGTCAGCACGAGGCAGGGACCGACGGTTTCCGTGGGCTGGCCGCTGTCGTCGACCGTTTCCACCTCTCGAAATTCTGCCGAGACAAAGCGAACTTCAAAATCGCCGATTCGCTTGGACTCGCCCGGGCGCAGCGTGTTTTCCGTGAATTGGAGATCCCGGTTGGCTTGACCTTTCTCGGTCGCGGCCAGCCACTCTTCGCTGCCGATTTCCGGTGAACCGCTCCCGGAGCCACCGCCGGCCGCTGCCGAATTGTTCGTCGCTGCCGATTGAGGATCGGCCGTTCCGCAGCCGGACTGGACGAGCGAGCCTGTGATCAACGCTAAAATCAAGTAACGCATACACACTCCCGGGGCTAGAAAAGGTACTGCCCGCCCGTTGGGCTTGAAGCTACCGCCCGGCAACAGCGCGGTGCAATCCCCCACGAGAATCTTCGCCCACCCAAATCGGCCCTGACGCCGTTACAGCCTGGACCGGGCGAGGAGGTCGCACGTTGGCGGCGATGCGGCGCCACGATTAGCTTCGCTGCTTCACGCTGCGAAGGGAATACTTTGGTCCGGCCATCGGGCCAATTAAGAGTTGGCCGTTGTCTTCAGGCCGGCGCGCTGCATGCGAGCGCGGGCGCGGCTGAGCGTCGGGCCGATGCTGTTCTCGGGAATGCCTGTTTCGCGGCTGATCTCGTCGTACGACTTGCCGTCGAGATGGAAGAGCCGGACCACCTCGGCCTCGCCCCCGTCGAGTTCTTCGAGCAACCGCTCCACCAAATCCCGGTCGCTGATTCGATCGACGGCCGAAGGACCAGCGTCGGCATAGCGGTCGATTTCCGAGGTGTCGGACGCATTGGGAATGATCCGCCGCTTGAGCAGATCGCGAACGACAATGCGCCGGGCGACAACGGTCAGATAAGTCGCCAGGCTGCTCTGCCCGCGAAAGCGCCGCAGGACCGCCATGTCGTCGGCCAGCAAGGCGGCGAAAACATCGGCCGAAAGATCTTCGAGATCCTGCGGCCCGATCCCAATCGAACGTGACCGAGCGGTATGATTCACCACGTGAACCACCAAACCCAGGAAACGATCGACCAGATCCTCCCAGGCGTGTGGCTGGCGAGCCAGACAACGTTGCAGCAGATTTCGGTCTATCTCGGAGAAGGCCACGCTGATGTACCTCGCGTGCAGGCAGCTTTCACCCACCCGCAGTTGTTAAACCAACCAGCATCTCGCACTTGCAAGCATTTCGCGAAATGCTGCTAGCGATTGAACCCGGCAGCCGGGCGATCGACTCGCGCCGCAGCCAAGTGCCCCCCAAAGGGGTGCTGCGAAGGACTTTGTTTAGGTGAATTGCCTCATTTTACGTAGTCTGGTCAGCCGAGACAAGGTTGAACTGTCCCGAGGCGTCGTTTCAACCTCCCCTTCCGCGCACCTTGACACTCCCCCAAAGCAGCACTACGATGCCGCGGAATTGGAGTGCCGGGTGTGGCTGAAGTCATTGCGGCGCAACCACTTGCTTGCTGGCCGAGGCCGCAGGGGGCTGGGTAGCTGCTGGGGGGATGGCTAAAATCTCGGGATTGGTGGGCGCTGACTGCGGTGACTAGCGCCCTCACGCGGTGACAAGCACCCCGCGGATAAAACCTCACCGCTTGCCAGCTTTGATGGTCTGCACTGCACGAGGAGAGATCGAGGTATGACTCACGTCGTTTGCCAAGCGTGCTTCGGTTGCAAATACACCGATTGCGTTGTGGTTTGCCCTGTCGAATGCTTCTACGAAGGGGAGCAGATGCTCTACATCCATCCGGATGAGTGCATCGATTGCGAGGCGTGCGTACCGGAATGCCCGGTCGAAGCAATCTTCCATCAGGACAACGTTCCGGAAGATCAGAAGCCGTTCATCGAATTGAATGCGGAAATGGCGCCGCAGTCCCCTTCGATCACGGAAAAGAAGCCGCCGCTGGTCGACAACTAGCGCCGGGCCGGACACGTCTGCTTTGAAGCTCGACAGCAGAGGTTCGAGCGGGGCAAAGTCGAGCGGGGCCACGGTCGCGCGGCATGGGCCGGCGACCTTTTCTTGCAGGCTTCGCATTCCGTCCGAATGGGCAGGGCGACTTGAGTTGGCTCGGTTTGGCTGGGCTCGGTTTGGCCTGGAAGCCGTAACACAACTTTCTGCAAACGGCTATTTCTCCCGGGGAATCGTCGTCCTGTTTTTATCTCTTCGCCCGCCTCTGCGGCGAGGCAGTCAGCTCTCTCGAAGCCGCGTAAATTTACGAAAATTGGCCGCGGAGCTTCGGCCGCAATCGGTATAATCGCGGTCAGGGGCACCACCTTGCGGTGAGTTGCTCGTGCTCCTGCTATCGTTCTTGCGCGGCGCTAGCCGCCCGCGGTCTTGCTCAGTGTGGAGGGAATGCGATGCGTCTGCCCATCCTGCTCGCTTCGAAGTTGGCAATCTTCTGCGGTTTCGCGATTGCCCTGGCGCCGCACCCGGTGCGCGGGCAATCGCTTCTGAATCGGCTGGAAGATCAGTTGGGCTCTGCTGCTCAGGGAGCAGCGGCCGCTCCGGCCGCGGACGCGGAAGCCACGCTGGGCAAAGGATACCTGGGCCTCGAACCTGATGAGAACGACCAATCGGGGCGGGGCGTGAAGGTCATCCGCGTGACGACCGGCGCTCCGGCCGATCAGGGTGGACTGAAAGCCCAGGATACGATTACGGCGATCAACGGAACTCCGATCCGCGAGCTCGAAGACCTCGACAAGGTGCTGGCCGCATCCAGTGTCGGGACAAGGCTGACGATGACGATCGTCCGCGCGGGACAAACGCAGTCGAAGACCGTCACGCTCGGCCACCGACCGGGGAGCAACCCCGCGGCGGAGAACCCGGGCGAAGCACCGCCGATGCCCGAGACGGAATCGCCCCCCAGCTTGCCGACTGGAGGTGGGCTGTCGACTCCTCCCGCTTTAACTCCCCCAGCCTCGACGCCCCCGGCCTCGACTCCGCCAGCCTCGACTCCGCCGTCGCTGATTCCGCCCGCGACTCCGAGTTTGACGCCCCCCTCAACGACACGGCCCGGTACAGCACTACCTGGTGCGACTTTCCCGAGCACGACGCCACCCGCTTCGACTCCACCCGCCGGCGATCCGCTCGCACCTGCGGGCGATTTGCCGGGCAGCACGGATCCCGAACCGGGGCTCACTCTTCCTGCTCCGCCGGGCAGCACGGTGCCAGGCAGCACGGTGCCGGGTGCGGGCGGTTTGACCGATCCGGCTCTCGAAACGCCTCCGTCCGCGGGCACCACTGACCCCAGCGGTGGAGCACTCTCGCCAATCCCTGGCGCTGCGGGTCGTCCGTCGCTCGGTATTAAGGTTGTGCCTTTGAACGACACGACCCGGCTGCAATACAGCGTTCGCTCGCCGGCCCGGCAGGGAGCGGTGATTGTCGATGTGCGGCCGGGCGGGCCGGCCGATGCCGTCGGACTGCCGCTGGGAGGCGTGATCGTGTCGGTCGACGGCGCGCTGGTCAAAGACGACCAGGATCTGGTTGAAGCAGTGTCCACGGCTAGCCCGGGACAAGAAATCGAACTGCGGTACTATCAGGAAGAACGATTGGCCACCAAGACGGTTCGGCTGGGATCGCTGGCGGCGGTCGGCGCCGCGCCCGCACCCTCCACTCCTCTCGCTCGTCCGGGGCTCTACCCGGGAGCGACGGACGGTCCCATGACACGCCGATTCGAAGGGCTGGTCGACCCGGCCTTGCGCGATAGTCCCGAAGCGCCGATCGGCTCGACCATCATGGACCCGCGGCGCGTCGCCGAAATGTACGAAGAGCTAAAGGCCTTGAAGGACAAAGTCCAGGCTCTCGAAGACAAGGTCCGCCAGCTCGAAGGAGGCCGCGGCGCACCATAGTCACTTGTCACTTGTCATTCGTTGGTCATTGGGACTTGGTCATTGGCCATTTTCGGCTGGCTCGATTTCTAACCGAGCGGCTGCGCGAGACACACCTTGAGCGAAACTCCTGCCGACTGGCCACAGCTCGATGTGCTCGCCGTCGGCGCGCATCCCGACGATGTCGAGATCGCCTGCGGCGGCACGCTCGCCAAGCTCGTCCGCCAAGGCTATCAGGTCGGCATCATCGACCTGACCGACGGCGAGCCCACGCCCCTCTCGCCCGGTCCCGAAGTGCGCCTGGCCGAAGCGCGGGCCGCGGCCGCGGCGCTCGGCGTGCAGGTGCGCGTGACGCTCGATCTGCCCAACCGCCGGCTGTTCGATTCGTTCGAGGCCCGCGTCCTCCTGGCCACGGAGTTCCGGAAGTATCGTCCCAAGATCGTCATCGGCTTTGGCGACAAGACGCCGCTCGCTTCGCCCGACCATTGGCAGGCGATGCAGATTACCGATGCGGCCGTGTTCTACTCGCGGCTGACCAAGTGGGACGAACACTTTGGCGGCCTGCCGGTGCATCCGATTCAGGCGCAGCTGTACTTTCGCCTGGCGTTTGAGCCCGAGGTGCTCGGCGGCTACCCGAGCCACTTTACGGTCGATATCGGCGAGACGCTGGAGGCGAAGCTCGCCGCCGTCCGCTGCTACCAAACCCAGTTCCCCCCCGGCAAGGCGCACGTCTTCGACCGGATCCGCGGCGCGGCGATGCTGGCCGGGGCCGCAGCCAATTTTGCAGCCGGCGAAACCTTCGTCAGCACCCGCCCGCTGGGCACGCTCGATCTGGTGAAAACGGTCCTCCCCCGGCTGTCGTAAGGTCATCCGGGACGCGGCGACCGGCCGGCTCGCCGGAGCGGACCCGAGGGGCAAAAAATGGCTCAATTCGCGTCAATCCGCAACCGATAACGAAGATTCCGGCCCGCCCGCCCCCCTTACCGGAGAGGCGGCCCCGGAGTATAGTTGAGGCTCGGGTGCAGAGGTGAAAACCCTCGTCGCCACAAACCTATCGCGGGGTGGAGCAGCCCGGTAGCTCGCGAGGCTCATAACCTCGAGGTCGTCGGTTCAAATCCGGCCCCCGCAACTTGAAT
>JALORD010000393.1 GCA_025459145.1 Pirellulaceae bacterium
CTCGTCGAGCGGGGCATTGCCGGAAAGCTCGACAAGGCGGTCGATCTGGACCGGTTCGACTCGATTGAAGTCGACGTGCAGCCGGGTCAGGCGTGGTACGACGCGGGGGACCTGGTCTTCAAAATGGGGAACGTCGAGACGTTTCGCCTGGAAGGGGTCTCGCGCCCCGACGCCTTCCGCGCCACCTGCCTGAAAGCCCACCAGTCGTACGTCAGTGTGCGAAAGGTGCAAGAGCGCCAGGGGCGGTAGAAACGCAGCCAGGAGCCGGTTAACCCCGGCCCCCAGGCCGGAGAAACTCGTTTCAGGCTGGAGAGTGCTGTCTCAGGCCGATCATGCCACACAGCCGCGTGGGCGCGGCGGTTAACCGGCGAATCGTCGCCCGGTGGGCCTTACTTCACCCCTGCCGGACTGAAATACTCCGGTTCGCTGCCGGCGCGCCATTTGATGTTGCAGCCGATGCTGGGGATTTGCTTCTCGGGGATGGGTTGTCCAGCGAGGAGTGCGTCGAGCGCGGCTCGCAGGTCGCCGCCGGTGACCGGTACTCCGTTGCCCGGCCGGCTGGCGTCGAGTTGGCCGCGGTAGACGAGTTTGTGATCCGCGTCGTACAGGAAAAAATCGGGCGTACAGGCCGCTCCGTAGGCCTTGGCCACTTCCTGCGTTTCGTCGAACAGGTACGGAAACGGATAGCCGCGCAGCTCAGCTTCGTGGACCATCTGCTCGGGCGAATCCTCGGGATGGGTCGCCGTGTCGTTGCTGTTGATCGCCACCATCGCCACGCCCCGCGGCATGTAGTCGCGTGCGAGCTGCGCGAGCCCGTCGGCCACGTGCTTCACGAACGGGCAGTGGTTGCAGATGAACATGACCAGCAGCCCCTTCTGGCCTTTGAAGTCGGCGAGCGAGACCGTCCGGCCGTCGACATTGACCAGGCTGAAATCGGACGCCGGCGTACCAATCTTCTTCATCGTGCTGGCGGTTTTGACCATGACGAACAAAACTCCTAACTATCGAGTCGACGTCGAGTAAGTTCAATGTTCCAAGTTTCTGGTTCAAAGTTGTCGGCATTCCAATCTGGAACATTGAACGTTGAACCTTGAACTGAATACAGAAACTCAGTCCTTTCGCCCTTTGGCACGCGCCTTGAGCGCCGGATCGGCGGCCAGCGGCAATTTCACCGGTTTGCCCGTCTCGGCCGATTTGTAAATCGCCAGGATCAGCTCGACCGCCTTGCGCCCTTCGGGGCCGTCGATCAGCGGCTGTTTGCCCGCTTTGATCGCTTTGAGCACATCCTGAAACTGCAGCATGTGACCGTGATGGCCGATCGCCGACGGATCGGCCGCGCCGCCGCCTGTCTGCGTCCGGCTGGCCATCTTTTGGCGAATCGCCTCGTCGGCCTTGGTCTCTTTGGCGAACTTCCAGACGGCCAGGTCTTCTTCGCGAACGACCGCGCTGCCGGCGTCGCCGCTGATCTCGATTCGCTTCAGCTCGCCCGGCCACGCCGCGGTGCTGGCCTCGATCACACCGAGCGCGCCACTCTTGAACTTGATCGTCGCCACGACGACATCCTCGACCTCGATCCGCTGATGGGCAAGCGTCGCCGTATAGGCCGAGACCTCGACCGCCGGGCCCATGAACCAGAGGAGCAGATCGACGCTATGGACCGCCTGATTCATCAGGGCGCCGCCGCCATCGAGCTTCCAGGTGCCGCGCCACGCCCCGCTGTCGTAGTATTCCTGCGAGCGGAACCATTTGACGTAGGCGTCCCCCATCGTGAGTTTGCCGAAGCGACCCTTGTCGATCGCCTGCTTGAGCAGCTGGCTCGATTCGTGAAACCGCGAAGGAAAGATCGTCGACAGGACGACGCCCGCCTTCTTGGCGGCGGCGATCATCGCGTCGCACCGCTTGAGGGTGATATCGAGCGGCTTTTCGACGATGATGTGCTTCCCCGCTTTAGCCGCGGCGACAGCCGGCTCCATGTGCAGGCCGCTCGGCGTACAGATCGTCACCACATCGACCGCCGGATCGGCCAGCATCGCGTCCAGGTCGTGATACGCCCGACAGCCGATCTCGGCCGCCAGCTTGTCGGCCGCCTGGGGAAAGGCGTCCTGGCAGGCGACGACTTTCGCCCCGCGAATGTCGGCCACCGCCTTGGCGTGGAACCGCGAGATCATTCCGCAACCGATAAGTCCAAATCCGATGGTCATGGGGCGTGGCTCCAGGTGTCGAGAAGGTACGAAGCAGAGTTTGCGGCCAATCGGCCAAAAAGGCCAGACGGGGCACCGGAAAAAGAGCCGCGCGCGGCGGGCCCTCCAAGACAATTCTTCCGGCGGGTAGTACACTCACAGCGGATCATCCTCCTGGATCCGACCGCATGATTCGGCCCCTGGTAAGCGACTACAATTCGGCCCTCGAGTTCCTGCTGGGACGCGTCAACTTCGAGCGGACGACCACCGTTCCGTACCAGTCGGCCACGTTCAAGTTCGACCGGATGCGGCGGCTCCTCGCGCTCGTGGGCGATCCGCACCTCGGGCTCAAAGCCGTTCACCTCGCCGGGACCAAAGGCAAGGGCTCCACCGCCGCGATGGTCGCGGCCATTCTGCGGGCCTCCAGCCGCTCGACAGGGCTCTACACCTCGCCGCACCTCAGCCGGATTGAAGAGCGGATCGTTATCGATGGCGTGCCCTGCAGCGAGGCCGAGTTCACCGGACTCGCGGCGGAGCTGGCCGAGGCGGTGGG
This sequence comes from Pirellulaceae bacterium, assembly GCA_025459145.1. Classification (GTDB taxonomy): domain Bacteria; phylum Planctomycetota; class Planctomycetia; order Pirellulales; family Pirellulaceae; genus CAYLLN01. Next base: position 2,734 of record JALORD010000393.1, read on the forward strand.
CAGGCTGGTCCGCCAACCGGGCGAAGTGGAGCACGATCCAACGTTTTTCGAAGTAACCACGGCGATGGCCTTCCTGCACTTCGCCCGCCGGAAGGTCGATGCGGCGGTGCTCGAAGTGGGCCTCGGCGGTCGGCTCGATTCGACGAACGTTTGTCAACCGAGCGTAACAATCATCACCAGCATCAGCTTCGACCACACCAAGCAGCTGGGCAACACGCTGGCCGAGATCGCCGGTGAAAAGGCCGGCATTATTAAGCCGGGCGTGCCGTGCATTTCCGGAGAGCTGAAGGATGAGCCGCGGCAAGTGATCGAGCGAATCGCCGCAGAACGGCGGGCGCCGCTGTGGCAGCTGGGGCGCGAGTTCGACTATTTGCCCGCGAATTCGCTCGCTGCCGATTCGCTCGACGCAGCGTCGCCCGGCGAGCGGCTCGATTACTTCGAACCAGTGGGCAGCGAGTCACCTCAGGCCGCCAACGCGGCGCTCGCCGTCGCGGGGATTCATCGACTGAACGACGCCGGTTGGAACATTTCGCCGCCAGCGATTCGCGAGGGGCTGGCCAGCGCGCGTGTCGCGGCTCGGATCGAAGTCGTCGTCCAGCGGCCGACGGTGATCGTCGACGTGGCCCACAATGTGGCCTCGATCGAGGCGCTCGTGGCGGTGCTTGCCGCGCGGTTCACGGCCCGCCGCCGGTGGCTCGTGTTTGCCAGCAGCCGGGACAAGGATTCCGCGGGCATGCTCGCCCGCTTGCTGCCGCAATTCGACGAGGTGATCCTCACGCAGTACATCGAGAACCCGCGGGCCGTCGAGCCGGAGCAGTTGCTGGCTCTGGCACAGCAAGCCTTGCCGCTGGGCGCGGCTGCTGTGCGGCCCGTGCTGCATGTCGCGCCGACCCCGGGCGCCGCCTGGACGCAAGTGTCGACCCACGCCGGTCGGGAGGACCTCGTTTGCATCACCGGGTCGTTCTTTCTGGCGGCCGAGTTGCGGCCGCTCGTGCTGGCAAGCAGACTGGACAGTCGCTCCCCTGTCGTTCACCCGTGACTTGCCTCCAGGTTTGCCGATGAAGCGTGTGCCGTGGGCTCTAGCCGCTCCGAATCTTGGGGCCGCGATCGTTGTGGCCGCCGCGATCGGAGGGGCCTTCTCGATTCCCGCTGCCCGGGCGCAAGAGCCGATTCCGGCCGACATGCGCACCGAGATCGAGGCGGTGCAGGCCGAGGTCGAATCGTTCTTTAAGGCGTTTTCACCCAGCTCGCTCGGCCCCGAGGGAGCCATTCGCCAGATCATTGGCAACGGCCCGCTGAAGGATCGCAACGACGAGATCAGCCAGCTCAGCGAGCAGGCCGAACAGCTCGACGCGCGGTACGGCGCGTACGTCGGCCACGAAGCGGTCTCGACCCGCACGAGCGGCAAGAGCGTGATCTTCCTGCGGTATCTCTACAAGGGCGAGAGATTTCCGGTGGTCTTCTACTTCACGTTCTACCGCCCGAATAACTCACTCTCGTCGGTCCAACCCAAGTGGTCGCTAATCTCCCTCCGCTTCGACGCCCGGCTGGATGCGCTCGATCGGTAGGCGCAAGGTTAGCACTTGCCGCAGATTGACGACGTTCAGCAAAGCCGAAACCACGCAGGAACACGCTGGCTACCATAGCGCCCGCAGTTGCGAAAAGTAGGTCTGCATCGTTGGTTTTGCGCCGCCTATTTTTGTGGTTGTTCGCGTTTCTTGTGGCCAACTTCTTCGCTCATGATTTCGATTGGTTTTGCGCCGCCTGTTTTTGTGGTTGTTCGCGTTTCTTGTGGCCAACTTCTTCGCTCATGATTTCGACCATGCCGGGCCATTTCCCTTTCGCCATCACTCCGTCAAAAGCGGCGAAGCCGCGGCCAACTCGTCGATCATCTGCTGCAAGGCCGCCTGGATCGCGACCATCAGCGGGTCGATCTCCGCCTTCCGATCCCGCTCGGGCGAGACCTCGATCGCTTCGCCGATCTGCATGACGACGGTCAATTGCCCGTGCAGCCGGGCCTTGTCGGTCAGGTCCTCCTCGAATTTCTCGATCATCTCGAGCACTCGGTCGACCGTCGGCCGCGTCAGATAATCAGGCGGATAGGCCGATAGCTGCTGGGCGAGATAAATGTCGGCCAACTGCTGCCAGCGGCGGGTCCGTTCGGCGGGCGTTACGCGGCGCTCGACCATGTCGGGCAGAATCTTCGTGCGCAAGTTCCGCACGCGGGGCACGACTGAGCCCCGCTGCACCTTGCCGAACCATTCTTCTTCGATCGGTCCCAGGAGTCGGTCGATCAGCGTGCCCAGCCGCTCGGCGAGCGTACCTGTCTGCGCGGCCCCCAGATACTCGAGTTCCTTAAGCGTCAGCAGCGCGGTTCCCCCCTTGAGGATCCGCTCCAGCAAGGGAACGTTCCGCTGCGGCTGCCAGGTGAGGCGATGCTCGATATCGGTCAGCACCTCGTCGGCGGCCCGCTGGATGTCGCCCCGATAGTAGTACTTGATGGCGATCGGATGGACGACGACCTTCCCCGCGGGAGATTGCTTGGCCCGCTTTTTGGCAGCCGCCCGCGCGATGAACGCCACACCGTCGAGCAGCGCCTGCAGCCGGTCGGCGGTTCGGCTGGTCGCTCCTTCGGGAAAGATCACCAGCGGCCGCTTGGCCTCCGCGAGCAATTCGATCGCCAGGTTGATCGCCTGCCGATCGACCCCTTCGCGATTGACGCTGAAGCCCCCCATCGCCCGAATCGCCCAGCCGGTAATCCAGTCCTGGTGGAACAGGTGCCAGCTAGCCATCGAGTAGAGATGCGTATTGGCGGCAACAGTCAGCCAGCCGAGAGCCAGCGGATCGGCCGTCCGCGGGTGGTTCGGCGTGACGAGTATGCTGTGCCCCGCGTCGATCGAAGCCCGCAGCCGCTCGACATTGCGGACCTCGTACCGATCGACCCCCTCCGATGTCTTCAGGTAGTGCCGATGCACCCGCAGAATCCGAAAAACCGACGGCCAGAACGTACTCCGATAGGGAGGAATGAACTCGTACGGCTTTTCGACGATGATTTTTTGCATGGCAAGCGGTGCTGTCGCACCATTCCGCGGGCCGCAGACGGCTGGAGCTGCTCCGGCAATGAGTTCGCCGCGAGCAGGGAACCGAAGTGCAAAACTTTGCCGGTTACGCGGAATAGCACAACAGAATCGAGTTTGACGTGGCCGAAGTAAGTGTCGATGCGCCGCGCCCGCGGCGCAGGGTTCAACCAGTTTGCCCCGTCGACGTGCCTTGCGCCCTATGACGACTGCGCCGCCGCTCGAGAACTCCGCTGCCAATTTCGTCGCTGCTTCGGCCAGCGGCAGCGTGCACGTTGCTAGCACGGCAGCCGTCGGCCCGATCACCCAAGGCGGTCCGCCTGACGCCCAGTTGATTGCCGACACGAAGCAGGAAATCCGCACGCTGGTCCAGGAAGTCGCCCAGCTCGCCCAAGCCGACCTGCCGACCGATGAGTTCTACAGTGCTTTCCTCACCCGAGTCGTCTCCGCAATGGGAGCCGCAGGAGGCGCGGTCTGGGCTCTCGGCGAGAGCGGTAAGCTGCGGTGTGCGTTTCAGATCGGCCTCGCGGCGACCGGCGTCGACGCCACGCCGCAGCAGCGAACGCAGCACGGCCGGCTGCTGCAGAAAACCATTTCCGGCAACCAGGCGGTCCTTGTCCCGCCGCACTCGGGCGCCGACACGCCCGACCAGCCAGCCAATCCGACCGAACTCTTGCTCGTCCTGGCCCCGCTCATCGTCGATGGCCAGGCGCAGGCCGTCATCGAAATCTTCCAGCGCCCCGGCAGTGGCCCGACGACGCAGCGCGGCTACCTCCGGTTTCTGGTGCAGATGTCGGACCTCGCGTGCGACTATCTGAAGAATCGCCGGCTCCGGCAACTGGCCGAGAATCAAAATCTGTGGCGCGCCGTCGAACAGTTCGTGCAGGCGATTCACGGCTCGCTCGACGTCCCCGCGGTCAGCTTGGCGATCGTCAACGAGGGACGCCGGCTCGTCGGTTGCGATCGGGTCTCGCTCGCCATCCGCTACGGCAGCCACTGCCGGATCGAGGCGGTCAGCGGGCTCGATTCGATCGAGCGGCGGGCAGCCGAGGTCAAGCAACTGGCGGCGCTCGCCACGGCTGTGCTCAAGACGGGCGAACCGCTGTGGCACGGCGAGGGGGCAGAGCCGCTGCCGCCGCAGATCGAACAACCGCTGAGCCAGTACGTCGACCGCTCGCACGCCCGGCTGATCGCCGTCCTGCCGCTCTGGCCGGCAGTTCGCCGCGAAGAGGACGGCGCGCCTGCGGACAAAACCGCCCGCCCGCTTGGGGCGATCATCGTCGAACAATTGCGCGACGCTCGCGACAGCGAGTCCCTGCGAACCAAGGGCCAGCTCGTCGCCCAGCACGGCGGCCAGGCGCTGGCCCGCGCGATCGACCACAACAGCCTGTTTCTGCTCCCGGTTTGGAAGGCGCTCGGCAAGGCGACGTGGATGTTTCGTGGCCGAAGCTTGCCAAAAACGCTTTTGGCGCTCCTCGTGCTCTGCGGCGCGATTGCGGCGCTCACCCTGGTGGAAACCGACTTTGAAGTTGCCGCCCGTGGCAAGCTGCAGCCCCAGGAGCGACGCGAGGTCTTTGCCCAAATCGATGGCGTGGTGACCAACGTTCCCGTGCGGCACGGTCAGGATGTGGCCGCCGGCGCGGTCCTGGCCGAGCTGACGAATACCAATCTCGAGCTCGAGCTGGCCGCGCTGATCGGCCGGCAGACTACCAATCAGGAACAGCTCGCGGCACTGCAGCGGGCGCTGCTCGATAACTCAAGTGCCTCCGGATCGCGGCTCTCGCCGGCCGACGAAAGCCGTCTGGCCGGGGAGCTCTTGCAGCTGCGCCAGGAAGCGGAAAACATCCAGCGCGAGCTAGCCCTGTTTCAGGAGAAGCAGCGGCAACTGGTCGTCCTCGCCCAAGATCCCGGCCAAGTCGTCACGTGGAAAGTCGAAGAGCTCCTCGCGGGTCGTCCCGTCGTCCGCGGCCAGGCACTGATGACGCTCGCCCGCCCCGATGGACCGTGGGAGCTGGAGCTGTACGTCCCGGAGCGGCGACTGGCCCATCTACAGGCTGCGGCGCAATTGCCCGCGGATCCGGCGTCGCGTCCGCCGCTGGATGTCGTCTTCACGCTGTCGAGTCATCCCGGTTCGCAGTTTCACGGCCGGGTCATCGAAATGGAACAGATTGCCGAGGTGCGCGGCGACGATGGAAACACCGTCCTGGTGCGTGTCGCCATCGAGCGCGACCAGCTCCCTACGCTGCACGATCAAACCACCGTGACCGCCAAGCTGTACTGCGGCCGAACGAGCGTCGGCTACGCCTGGTTCTGCGATCTGATCGAAACCGTGCAGGCCAAAGTGATGTTCTGGCTCCCCGCGTGAAACACGTTCGACGGACGAAGATGATGCCCTGCAAAGTAGAGGACAAACGAGAGCCGCAAGGCACAAGCCGAGGTGGCGGGCTACTCGCCGTCGTCGGGCTGGCCGGCTGTTTGCTGGGGGGTGCTTCGTGGCTCCTGGCGGCTCCGCCGACTTCGCCGCTTGTCCCTGCCGCCAGCTCGACGGTTCGCCCCGCGGCTGCAGCGCCGGCCACCGCCGCGTTTCCATTCACCTATGCACCGCCGCAGCGTCAGGCAGAAGTGCCGGTGGTCAGCGCGAATGGCGTCATCTCGCTCAAGCTTTGTCTCGTGTCGTTGATCGAGGACATTCAGGTCCCCGCACTCGAGCAAGGAGCCATTACGTCGGTCGAGGTGGTCGAGGGAGAGTTCGTCACCGCAGGACAGTTGCTTGCACAGATTGACGATCGACAGCCGCGGCTCGACAAGCTGGCCGCGGAACTGCAGCGTTCGGCTGCCTTGGCCAAGGCCGAGGACGACATCGAAGTGCGTTACGCCCAGGCCGCCCTGCAGGTGGCTGACGCCGATCTGCAGCGAGCCGTGTCTATCGACAGCAAGAGCCCCGGCGGCGTCACGCAGCAGGAGATCGAAAAGCTCCGGCTGGCCAAACATCGCGACGAACTGCAGATCGACCGCAGCAAGCTGGAAATGCAGATCGCCAAGATGAACGCCGACGTGCACCAGGCGGGCGTGCAGGCGGCCGACGACGCTTTGGCCCGCCGCCGCGTCGTCTCGCCGATCGATGGCGTCGTTGTCACGCTGTTTCACGAGCGGGGCGAGTGGGTCGATGCCGGACAGCCGCTGATGCAGGTGATTCGGATCGACCGCCTGCGGGTCGAAGGCTTCTTGAGCGCCGATGATTTTGGACCCGAGGAGATCGCCGGTCGGCCGGTCACCGTCGACGTGGCGCAAGCTGGTGGACGCACGGTGCAGTTTACCGGCCAGGTCGTCTACCTGAGCCCGCTCGTTCAGGCCGGCAACAAGTACCGCGTCCGGGCCGAGGTCGAGAACCGGAGCGAACGGGGGCATCCGCTCCTCCGGCCGGGCATGACGGCGACGATGCACATTCACCTCCAGTCGAAGACGCGGTGACGCGGCCATGCATGCTTTCGTTGCCAGTTCGCGCCGGCCGCTGGCCCTGCGAATGCGGCCCGACCTTGTCGTCGAGACCCAGTCGTGGCAAGGTCGCGAGTACTGGCTCGTCAAAGATCCGCTGACGCTGAAGTATTACCGTTTCGAGGCCGAGGAGTTCGCCCTCCTCTCGATGCTCGACGGCCAGAAGTGCAGCGAGGAGATTCGCGACGAATTCGCCGCGCGGTTTGCGCCGCAGCGAATCAGCGCCTCGGAACTCGAACAGCTCATCGCCAATCTGCACCGCAGCCATCTGGTCCTGGCCGATGCGCCGCGGCAGGGAGAAGAACTGCTTGCCCGACAGGAAGCAGGTCGCCGCAAGCGACTCTGGCAAACGCTCAGCAGCTTCCTCGCCTTGCGGTTTCGCGGGATCGATCCGGATGGGCTGCTCACCCGGCTCGACCGCTGGTGCGGCTGGATATTTTCGCTGCCGGCGGCGCTCCTGTCGCTGGTGCTCGTGGCTTCCGCGCTCGCCCTCGTGGCCAGCGAGTGGGAGGTCTTCCGGTCGCGGCTCCCCGAGTTTCAGTCGTTCTTCGCCGTCCAGAACTGGCTGCTGCTGGCGATCACGCTCGCCCTGACCAAGGTGCTGCACGAGTTTGGCCATGGCCTCGCGTGCAAGCGGTTTGGCGGCGAATGCCATGAGATGGGCGTCATGCTGCTCGTCTTTACGCCGTGCCTCTACTGCAACGTCTCCGATGCCTGGATGATTCCCAGCAAATGGCGGCGGGCGGCGATCGGTGCGGCCGGGATGTACGTCGAACTGAATCTGGCGGCGATCGCCACGTTTCTGTGGTGGTTCAGCCAGCCGGGGCTCCTCAATCACCTCTGCCTCAACGTGATGTTCGTCTCGTCGGTCAGCACGCTCCTCTTCAACGGCAATCCGCTCCTCCGGTACGACGGCTACTACATCCTGAGCGACCTGCTCGAGATTCCCAACCTGCGGCAGAAATCGAACGCCGTGATCCAGCGGTTTCTCGGCTATTGGCTCTTGGGCCTCGCGCCGCGCCGCGATCCGTTCCTGCCGCCGCGGCATCGCTGGGCCTTTGGCCTGTATGCCGCCGCGTCGAGCGTCTACGGCTGGCTCGTGACGTTTTCGATCTTCTGGTTTTTGTATCGCGTCCTGGAGCCCTATGGGCTGAAGGTGATCGGCCAGATGCTCGCCGGCGTGATGATCTTCAGCCTGCTGGTCGTGCCACTCGTGCGGCTGGTTCAGTTTCTGCTTCAGCCGCGAAGGGGAGAGCCAATGAATTACTTGCGGATAGCGATCGGCCTGGGAAGCGTGGCCGCCCTGGTCGCGGTGGTGCTGGCGGTGCCGCTGCCATACTACGTGCCGTGCAGTCTGGAACTCGCGCCGCGCGGGGCGGCCCGGGTGTACGTCGATGTGCCTGGCCACGTGCAGGCGATTCATTTGCAGCCGAACGACGTGCAGTCGATTCATGCCGCCGCCGCCGGCTGGGTCGAAGCAGGACAGCCGCTCGTGGAGCTGGACGACATCGACGCCCGGCTGGCGGCCGAGCGCATCGCCGCCCAGCGCGCTCAGCTCGCGGCCAAGGTCGACGGCATGCGGCAATCGGCCTATGTCGACGACCGGGCGCTTTTGGAACTTGCGCAGGTCGAAGAAGCGCTGCATGCGCTGGATGTGCAGCTCGACAGCCGTCGGC
>JALORD010000394.1 GCA_025459145.1 Pirellulaceae bacterium
GCCACGATCGTGGCGGTCGGATTCATGCCACTCGACGTCGGCCAGATGCTGCCATCCATGATGAACAGGTTCGGCACGTCGTGGGCCCGACCCCAGGCGTCGACGACCGACGTCGCCGGATCGGTTCCCATCTTGGCCGTGCCGAGCAAGTGCCAGCCGGTTTCGCGAATGAGCGGGGCGACGACCGTTTCGTACGCGCCGGCCGCCTGAAGCGACTCCTGGGCCCGCGCAAGATGAAATTCGAGCAGCCGCCGCGAGTTCTCCGACATGCGATAGATGATTTTCGGAGCGGGAATGCCATCGCCGTCGACGAGCAGCGGATCAAGCTCGACGCGATTCGCGTCGTCAGGCAAGTCCTCGGCGATGATGCCCCACATGGCGCTGTGGCCGAGCCGCTTGCGGATGCCAGCGTGAAATCCGGCGCCCCAGATCGAGTTGTCGCCCCAGGGATAGCTCCGCGTCATCGAGACCGGCCCGCCCGTCGGCTGCAGGCCCCACTTCGCTCCGCGGACAAAACCGCGCGACGTGTCGGTCTCGTAGAACTCCAGCGAGTGCAAGTGCTGGCCCCAGACGCCGTGCGTGCTTCCCAGGTCGTCGGCGAACAGGCCCACGACGGTGCCGAACGGATGCATCATCAGCCGGCGGCCGACGAGGCCCGACGAATTGGCGAGTCCTTGCGGATGCTGGGGACTGGCCGAGAGGAGCAAGAGCCGCGGCGTGCCGATCCCGCTGGCGGCCACAATCGTAACGTCCGCGGGCTGAAAGTGTTCCTGCCCCGCGCGGTCGATGTACGTCGCCCCGGTCACCAGCCCGGCGGCGTTCGTTTCCAATCGGCGGACGCGGGCTCCTGTGACCAACTCGACGCCCAGCGACTGGTTGAGCGGCCAGTGCGTGCGGTCGGCTGAGCCTTTCGCCCCCTCGACGCAGCCCCACATGCAAGTCGCTCGCTGCGTGCAGGGCTTCAGCATCTTGTAGGGGCGCGTGGCGATGGCATTCGGCCCAGGCCACCAGTGCCAGCCGAGCTGGTTGTGGGCCCGGGCGACGCGGCGCCCCATCGGTGCAAGCGGCGGCGGCGGAAGCGGCGGACCTTTGCCCGGCGGAAAGGCGGGATCCCCCGCGAGCCCCGCGACGCCGAAATCCTCCTCGACCCGCTCGTAGTACGGCTCGAGGTCCTCGTACGTCAGCGGCCAGTCGTCGGCGACGCCATCCAGCGTTCGAACGCGAAAGTCCGAGGGCATGTTCCGCTGCCAATGCGCCGCATAGAGCACGCTGCTGCCGCCAACTGCGTTGTGCAGAACTGCGGCAATGTCCGAATCGCTGTCGTCGATCGGGTAATCGGCAGGTGCCTTCCGCCGATTGGGATTGGCCGCCCAGTCGCGACCGGCCGTGATCTCGTAATCCGCGTGGCCCGCCCGAGCCTTCGAGTAATCCGGCCAGTCCCCCTGCTCAAGGACGACGACCCGCATCCCCGCCTCGGCCAGTCGCTTGGCGGCGACGGCGCCGGTGGGTCCCGCGCCAATAATCAAAACATCCGGGGTCTGTACCGCTTTCGACATCGAAGAGCCCGCCTGCTACTCGAAATGACGGGCGGATTATAGCGGTCTGGCAGCTCGTTCGCACGCCAATTAGTTGAGTTGCTCAGTCTTGAGCCTGCGGCCGGGTGGGGCAGTGATTTCGGCGATCACCGGTGGTGAGTGGAACCAAGCTTCGCACCAGTCGACTACCTCGATCACATAAGTGCCGTCACGTTCAAACCACGACGACGCGACGACCCCCATTTTGTTTGGGGCGAATTCACTCGCGAATCCAACGGCACCATCTAACGTGGCGGCGTAAGCGAATGCCAGGGAAAAGCCAAAGCATATGCCCGGTGAGAATCGTACGATGAACATCGTGTGGTTTGCGTGCAGCGCCGCTTCAAAGAGCCTGTCCTCGTTTGCGATTGCGCCACCACCCCACAATGCCTGCCACCATTCCAACTACCATCGATACGGCCGTGTGCTGGAAAGCAACCTCGAAAATCGCTGATCCGCTACTGCTGCCAGGACCAAGTGTGGACGGATCAAGCATCCGTGGAATCGCACTGGCATAGTACGCCATGAGTGGCTGCCTCAATGCGAACTGTCCTGAGGGATGGATATCCGTGATCGGGTAGAACAATAGCAGTCCGACGAACGTGAGCAGGAATCCGCCAACGAACCAGCGCACAAAACCTGTCCGCGAAGATGGAGAAGTGGCGGATCGGCTTTCTGTGTTCATCTCCACGCCCCAATCCGCGATCTCCGTATTGCGACAGTCCATGGGCCAGTCCCGAATGGATCTTAACTGCTTCGAGAGGCAGTTGCGACAATGTGTCGTCAGGTAACGGACGACTTTTTTACAGCAGCTCGCTTGCCAAATCGGCCAGCGCGCTGCGCTCCCCCTTCTCCAGCGTGATGTGGGCAAAGATCGGCTGGCCCACCATCCGGTTGATCAGGTAAGAGAGGCCGTTCGACAGCGCGTCGAGGTACGGCTGATCGATCTGGCGGATGTCGCCGGTCAGGACGATCTTCGTCCCTTCGCCGGCGCGGGTGATGATCGTCTTCACCTCGTGCGGCGTCAGGTTCTGGGCCTCGTCGATGATGAAAAAGATCCGCTGCAGGCTGCGGCCGCGGATGTAGGCCAGCGGCGTGATCATCAGTTTCTCGGATTCGCGCAGTTCGTTGATCCGCTGTCCCGCGACATCGTGATCGCCAAACTGGTGGCGGATCACCGTCAGGTTGTCGTACAGCGGCTGCATATACGGATCGAGCTTCGCCCCGACATCGCCCGGCAGGTATCCCAAGTCGCGATTCCCCAGCGGCACGACCGGCCGGGCCAGGAGAATCTGCCGATAGCGCTGCCGGCATTCGAGCGCCGCGGCCAGCGCAAGCAGCGTCTTGCCGGTGCCTGCCTTGCCGGCGAGTGTGACCAGCTTGATGTCGTCGTTGGTCAGTGCCTTAAGGGCGAACGACTGCTCGGCATTCCGGGGCGAGATGCCGTAGTTGGTCACCTTCTCGACCCTCAGGAACAGCTTGTCGGTGGCGCGATACGTGGCGAGCACGCTCTTGCTGCCGGTCCGGAGGATGAAATTCTCGTTCGGCCGCGGATTGGCCACACACGAGACCTCCGCAGCGGGGACCATCCCCGCATTGTCGTAGAATCGCGAAATCAGCTCGGGGGGAACTCCCTCAATCACTCGCAAGCCGGTGTATAGCTTGTCGAACGATTCGACCTTGTCCGTGGTGTAGTCCTGCGCCGGGAGGCCGAGCGATTTGGCCTTCATCCGCAGGTTGGTGTCTTTCGAGACCAGAATCACCCGGCGGGCCGGTTCGCGACGCTGCAGGGCGAGCGAAGTATTGAGAATCCGGTGATCGGGAGAGTCCTGCAGGAACGCCGCTTTCAGCCGGGGATCCTGCTCGCTCCCCAGGACGACGCGGATGTGTCCCCGATCGGGCCCCAGCGAAACGCCCCGTTCGGACAGCAGGTCGCCGGTCAGGGCGTCGAGTTGGCGGAGGAACTCACGGGCCTGAAAGTTGATGTCCTCGTTGCCCCGCTTAAAGCGGTCGAGTTCTTCCAGCACGGTGATCGGCAGGGCGATGTCGTGCTCTTCGAAATGGAAAATACTCGCGCTGTCGTGCAGGATGACGTTCGTATCGAGGACGAACAGCTTGGGGACCGCGGGGAGCGGCGAGGTCGATTCGAGTGACGCTTCATCCAAGCGGTCGAGCTCCGCAATAGCCATCGTGGCCTCGGGGTCTGGAGGTGAGCCGTCCTTGCCACCGCTATTGTCGGCCAACCCGAGGCAAAGGCAAGCCGGAAGGGACGCTACGGGACCTTACGGGCTCGCCAGTGGCCGGTCGGCGGCGGTACAAACCAGCCTCCCATATCGAGGGGCCAAGAAACGAGGCCGCGGGCTGTTCTTGATGGAAGAACGCCCGCGGTGGTTGGTTGATGCCTGCGCGAAATGCGTTGATGCGATCCACCTTGGGACGAACTGGCACGGCATACTTTGTGACAGCCCGTCCGTCCCGGGTGGGTCTTGGAGCTACCGCCGGCGGAACCGGCGATTGCGCGTGTTGCTGTTGTTGTAGTAGTAATAGTTGCCTTGCTGGCCATTGCCCACCGTGGCGTTGCCCGCCGGGTTTTCCGTCCCGGTCGTATTGGCAGCTTCTGCGAGCGGTTCCTCGGCACTGGCCGGGACGACGTTCGAATCTTGAGGCTGCTCGGGGGTTTCGTTCGATTCGGCCGCGGCGGCCGCTTCGGGATCAGCCAGGGCGATCGCGACCTGCTCCTCGGTCTCGCCGATGCGGTCGACGCTCGTGGGGGAGGCATAGACGCCCACCCAGTACACTTGGCCGCTTGGGCTCACGGCACAGCCGAAGCCCGCTTCGGTCGTCCCGCTGACGATCGAAGCGTAGTGAGCGCCGCTTCCTTGCCACATGTTGAAGGCGCCGTCGACCGACTGGGTTCCGTATGCGATGTTCTCGCGAACTCCGCCCCGGAAGCCAAACTTCTGGGCCCGATACTGCGGCCCGCCATTTACATAATGGCTGAATTGCCCAGTGCGGGCCATGTAATTGGCATGGTCCTGGGCGGCTGCCGTCAGGGCCGGGTTGATCCGGTGAGGGAACAATCCGACTCGGCGACGAATGTCGTTATTCCGGCGAAGCATGCCGAACAACGTGGGATGCCGATGCAGCGGGGCCGGTCGGGCCTGCTGCGAGGCGGTCTCTGCCACGGCCATGTCGCCCATCGACTCAGGGTCGGTCGAAGACTGGACCTCAGCGAGAGGCATCTCATTGGCCCAGCAGTTCGGGGCCACAGCCGCCGAAACCAGAGCCAACGCCGCCACAATCACACTCATTCTCATCCTTTTCCTCCGTGCAAACTGGTGGGAAGCACCAACAACCGCTCGTGCGAATCCAGGCAAGATCTGCCGGATTTGCGGGGCCATAATGGGCAGCCCAAATCGCCCATGCAAGCCCCCGGCCGAACGACGGAGGAGCGGCACCCACCCGAAAGGACGGATAATCGCGGAAAATACTTTTAAACCGCGATACTATTAGAAAATCGAATAGTTTTGCCTGGATAGTGTACAGACAGCCGAGGCCGAAGACGGACGCGTGCTAGCATGCCGAGCGCAAGCGTTTTCGGCGATAGCACTTGCGAAAATCGTGTCGAGA
>JALORD010000051.1 GCA_025459145.1 Pirellulaceae bacterium
GGATCGGATGGAGTCGCGAGGGCTGGCGTACCTCGAGCGCGTGCGACAGGGATTCCTGACCGAGGCTGCCCGTTTTCCCCACGAAGTTGTCGTCATCGATGCCGACCGCGCGGTTGACGTGGTGCATGCCGAGATCATCGCAGCTGCCGAGAAGTGCCTTACCGCGATTCAGTGAGCGAATCTTTTTCGGACCGTTGCTGAACCTCCTTCGGAATTCCCGCCATGCTGCGAGGACATGAGACGATCCGCGAGCAGTTTCGCCGCCTCCTCGCGCGGGATCGGCTGGGGGGATCGCTGCTGTTTGTCGGTCCCTCGGGCATCGGCAAGCGGCAGTTTGCCATGTTTCTGGCTCAAGCAGTTTTGTGCGAGCGGCGTCCCGAGGAGCGGCTCGACCCGTGTGGCGAATGCCCAAGCTGCCGGCAAGTGCTGGCAGGAACGCATCCCGATGTGGACCTCGTTTCGCGTCCTGCCGACAAGGCGTTCATTCCGGTCGAAACGCTGATCGGCGACAAAGAGCACCGGATGCGGGCCGGGCTGTGTTACAACATTTCGCTCCGGCCGTACTCCGGGCGGCGGAAGGTCGCCATCATTGATGATGCCGACTACCTGAACAAAGAAGGAGCCAACTGCCTCCTCAAAACGCTTGAGGAACCGCCTCCGCGGTCGGTATTGATCCTGCTGGGGACAAGCGAGCAGCGGCAACTCCCCACGATTCGTTCGCGTTGTCAGATAGTGCGCTTTGCGCCGTTGGCGACGGCAGACGTGGCGGCGATTCTGCTCGATATGGGCGCGGCGGCCAGCGGCGACGAAGCGCAGCGGGCGGCCGAACTTGGCCAAGGAAGCGTCGAGCGGGCCGCCGCCTGGTGCGATCCCGCGCTCGTCGAGTTTCGCGGCCTGCTTGTCGATACGCTCTGCCAGCGCGAGTTCGATCATGCCGAGGCGGCACGATTGGTGTCGCAGTTTGTCGACCAGGCGGGAAAGGAAGCCGCCGCCAAGCGAAACCGCCTGCGACTAGTGGTCTCGCTCGCCGAAGAGTTCTATCGCCGGTTGCTAAGAACGTGCTACGCGAGCGCCGATTCAGGCGAAGCGGCGGAAGCTGAAGGGCGTGGTTCCGAAGCGGCCCTTGCGCGGGCGACACTCGCCGCCTTGCGCTGGATTCCTGGCGACGAGGCCATCACCGCCTGCCTCGACCTGTGCCTCGATTGCCTGTCGCACATTGATGCAAATGCTAATCAAGCCACGCTGATCGATTGGTGGCTGGACGAATTGGCGGCCGCGGCGCGTACGGGCCGCGCGGCGGTCTGATCCGCCATGACCCGCGCAAGTTACGCCTGGCCCCACACCGTCAGCACCAGCGAACGGCTGCCGCCCCGATTGCGGTGTTCGCAAAGGTAGATTCCCTGCCAGGTGCCGAGCAATAGCCGCCCTGCGCCGATGGGAATCATGACCGAACTGCCCATGAGCGACGCTTTGACGTGGGCCGGCATGTCGTCGGGGCCCTCGAGCGTGTGGACGTAGGGAAAGTCCTCCGGGGCGATCGCGGACAGCGAGCTTTCGAGGTCCTGCCGTACGTCGCGATCGGCATTCTCGTTGATCGTCAACGAGGCGGACGTGTGCTGAATGTAGACCTGCAATTGCCCGACGCTGAAAGTCGCCAGTTCGGGTAACGCGTTTTCGATCTCGCCGGTGATCAGGTGGCAGCCGCGAGATCGCGGGCCGAGGGTGATCTGCTTTTGGAGCCATTGATCGGGCATGTTTCTGGTCGCCGAGGTTGTTCGCGCGCGGCTCAATGTCAGCCAAGGACCGCGAAGTTGAATTTGCGGCATTCCGCCAAGGTGCCTCGAGGCGACCTCCCGCGCAACATGCTTGGTTAGATCTGCTCGTTGCCCTCTAGAATCGCTTAGGCCTGACGGTCGACAACCCCCAGTTGACAGGCTGCCAACGACTCGAACAACGGCTGTGATACGCCGCCCCATTGCGCCTGCAATAACGGACGTTTAAACCACATTAAGAATTCGCGCTGAACTTGCCCACTGGCTCAATGTGACGTCACGTTCGCCCCAAAACCCTAACTGGAAACAGGTTAGGACCGTTACTTTCGAGGGGCGGCAGAGCTTCGCCAATTGGCCCGACCGAACCTGCGGAGACTTATCTTCCCTCCCGACGTGCCTTTTAGAGCGTTCAAAAAGCTTGACACAGGAGGCGAATCTTAAAATAATTGGCCACTTAACTGATTCGCCCCGAAGCCGACGAGAAACCATAGACGCGGCTTCCCTCTCCCCTGCTTGAGAGCCCAATGGCGATCAATGCCTGTCAGTTCTGCCGAGCCTGACGTGATTAGTTCGAGCGAGTGTTTCGCTCGGAGCACGCGGGACGAGTTCCCATCAGGGCGTTCGGCTGATCGTATATTTACCTCCCCTTGGAGTTTGTCATGGAACGCTGCAAGAACGTATTTGAAGCCATTTTGAAGTACGGACACGACGAAGATTGGTTGCCGGATAACGACCAGCCGCACTTCGAACCCACCGATGCCCCTGCCGGTTCGCCCGAGAAGATCGAGATCCTCCGGCGCCGCATCGAGAATGGTCTGCCCCTGTGGCACGACAGCGACCGGTTCGACTACAACGGCCTGATCGGGGCGATCCGCCCCCGCGAGTCGACCTAATCGCTGAGTCCCGCGATGTATGAACGACGAAGGGGCGCCACTTAAGTGGTGCCCCTTTTTGCTGCGCGGTTTCGGATATTTCTTTGAGAGTGAATGGCAGAACAGGTTACCGGGCGACGAGTTGCCTACTTGGCTTCGTACGCTTCGGCAAATGCCTGCCGCTCCGCTTGGGCAGCGGCCGCAGCCGCTTGAGCTCCTTCCAACGCGGCCTGGGCATCTGCCGCCGCTTTGGCCTTTGCTGCAGCCGCTTCCTCAGCGGCCTTCTTCTCCGCTTCGAGTTTTGCCAGTTCGGCCTGCAAGGCGGCGAGGCGATCGGCCATTTCCTTCGCGGCGGCGGCTTTCGCAGCAACTGCATCGGCAGTCGCCTTCTTCTCCGATTCCGCCACATTCAATGCTTCCGCCTGGGCAGCAACTTGCTTGGCGGATAAATCGACGGCTGCAGCAAGATTGACCGCTAACTGATCGAACGCCGCCTTCTCGCTCTCGGCTCGGGCCTGCGCCTCTTTGGCTGCTGATAGCGCGGCCTGGGCTGCGTCGGCGGCCTGCTTCTTGGCCGCCGCCACGCCGTCCGCGTCCCCCTTGGCCTTGGTCACTGCATCGACGGCTGCCTTGGCGACAGGAACGCCTTCAGCCGTCGCCTTGGCTGCGGCTGTAAGCGTTTCGAGTTGCTTCGTGGCCGCAGCGGCAGCCGCCTCTGCCTGCCCTAGCGCGACCTTAGCCGCATCCCGTAGATTCGTGGCTTTGGTGGTGGCTTCCGCCTTCTGAGCGGCAACAACTGCGAGTTGAGCACGCTGTGCATCTAGTTGGGCCGCGGCGACCGCTTGGGCCGCAGCCTGTTCAGCGGCGGCAGGAGCCTCGGCGCTCTTCTCGGCTGCAAGCTTATCTGCATTTGCCTTGCCGGCTATTGCGGCCTTCTGTGCCGCGTCAAACTCGGCAAGTTTCTCCGCCAGTGACTTATCGGCGGCGGCCCGCTCGGCGGCAACTGCGTCGGCCGCTGCGGCCGCCGCTACAGCGGCATCGCTGGCCTTCTTCACTTCGATCATCGCGGCTTCCAGGGCCTTGGTCCCATTTACGCGATCCACTTCTGCTTTGGCAGCCGCGGCAACGGCGGCTGCATGCTTTTCCGCAGCGGACTTGAGAGCGGCGTCCTGATCCGCGACCGCCTTCATCGCCACGGCCAACTCGCCCGCGGCAGCCTCCGCTGCCGCCTGCCTGGCGGCAACGTCTGACTTTGCGGCGTCGATGCGCATTGCGAGTGTGGGAGGATTGGCCGGCAGTGCCAAAACTTCCGTCGCTTCGGCCGTCGCCCAGACCTTGATATTGCCGAGCCAGTCACCACCCACAACCCGCTGCCCGTCGTGGGTGAAACAACACTTGAGCGCAGGCTCTGCGAAAGCGGGATAGGCCTTGATCGCGGCTCCATCTGCCGTCCAACTCTTCACCGTCTTGTCGCGTCCAGCCGACACGATCCGCCCGTCGTGCGTGAACATGAGGTCACAAACACCGCCACCGTGGGCGTTCCAGGACTTGACGGCATTGCCGTCGTTCATTTCCCACAACTTGATCGTGCCGTCTTCTCCGGCCGACGACAGGATGTTGGAGTCGCCCCGCCAACTTACGTCGCAGACGGCGCCATTGTGCCCGCGCAGGCCCAAATACTCGCGAGCCGTATCGGCTTCCCAAACGAACAGTCCGCCGCTGCGGTCGCTCGTGGCCAAGAGGACTCCGTCGGGACTGAATTCGATCCCGTAAATCCAGTCGGTGTGCTTGCGAATCTCGTGGACCATCTCGCCGGTTTCGACCGAGTAGAGACGCACGATTCGGGTGGGCCCGCCCAAGGCGACAAGGGTCTGCGACGCGTTGATGTCGGCCGCCAGGACCGCGTCGGTCTCTTCGCCGAGCTTGGCCAGCCGTTTGCCCGTCGCCACATCGAACAGCACCACCGTACCCGAGTGCCCGCCACGGCCCCCGCCGACGAGCAATAGACTGCCGTTGCGGCTAAAGCGGATCACATGCGGAATTCCCTCCGGAAACGGCAGGATACCCAGCGACTCACCAGTATCCGAGTTGTACAGGATTACCTGCTTCTGCCCGGCAACAGCGACGACGGGCGCCCAAGGACTGGATGCAATCGCCGTGGCCTGTCCGGGCCTTTCCGTGTACTTCACGGGCTGCTTGACGAGCGCCGTCGGGTACGCAATCGGCCCCTCAGGCTTGCCCGTGCTTACGACCACAGCCGAGACGGCACTTTTCTTGATCGTGACTTTGGAGCCGGCGTTCTCGGGGGCACCCTGCTCAATCCACTTTTGCACCAGATCGAGTTTGGCCGCAGGCAATTTGTCCTGCCGCGGCGGCATTTTCGGTTCTTCGAGATGAGCAATCAACACCCACAGCCGCGAGATGCCAATATCGCCTGGAATGACGATCTCGCCGCTTGACCCGCCCGCCATCGTTTTGGCATACGTATCGAGTGCGAGGCCGCTTTCCTGTTTGTCTGCGCCGTGGCATGAAAAGCAATGCTCGCGCAGGATCGGCCTGACGTGTTCGTCGTACGTGATCTTCGGCACTGCCGGAGCATCTGGCTTGGCCTCTTGCGACAAAACCCCATGGGCACTGGCCAGGAGGCAAGCAACTACAGCCGCGAAGTGAATGGTAAACCGCATGGTGAGTGAGTCGTCAATTGTCACTGATCAGTTGTCATTGGTGCGAGCTTCGCATTCACCCAATGACCCATGAGAAGTGACCGGTGACATTTTCTAGTGGTTGAACAAAAACTCTCGGCTATTCAGCACGGCCCAGAACACGTCTTCCAGCCCTGCCTGCGGATTGGGGGCCTCGGCGACAATCTGCATGAGCCGCTCCGTTTCTGCTGCCTCAGGACGCCGGCTGAGGCAGCGAATATAGAGCCGCTCGATGACTTGCGGAGGCGCAAGCCCCTCCTTGAGCCAAGCAGCAATCAGGCCGCCTGACTGGATTTTGCCTTGGGTCGTACTGCCGTTGAGCATGTGCAGCGCCTGAGAGAGCGTCGGCTCCGTCTTCGCTTCGCAGGCACAAACGGTGTCGCGCGGGGCGCGGCCAAATGTGGTGAGGAAGTAGTTGCTGGTCGCTCCGTTGGCGATCTGTACGGCCCGGGATCCGGCCGGCAGACCGCCGAACTTGTCGCTGACGCTCGTCACCTGGCTAATGCAGTCGAGCAGCATTTCGGCCGGAATTCGGCGAACATTGCCGTGAGCGAAATTGCGCTCGTCGCTGGCGTTCGTTTCGTTCCGCTCGGTCGATCTCTGATAGGCGTGGGAATTGCAAATATCCCGCACGAGGGCGCGGAAATCGTACTTGTATTCCACCAGCTTATCGCCCAGCCGATCGAACAGTTCTGGATTGCTCGCCGGATTGCTGACCCGAATGTCGTCAACCGGTTCGACGATCCCCTTGCCAAAGAAGTGGGCCCAGACGCGGTTCGCGACGCTCGTGGCGAAGTATGGGTTGTCAGTCGAAGTGAGCCACTTGGCCAGCGCTTCCCGGCGATCGATCCCCTGCAGATCCGGCTCCGGGCCACCGAGAAACTTTGGCTTCATCTGTCGGCCGCCCACTGGGTGATTCACTTCGCCGCCGCCCCGGTTGAAGACGATAATCTCGCGGTAGTCTTCCCCCTGCTTGCGGCCAATTTGCGCGAAGAACGCAGCGAAACTGTAGTAGTCATCCATCGTCCAGCGATCGAAGGGATGATTGTGGCATTGTGCGCACTGAGTGCGGATGCCCATGAAGACCTGTGCAACATTCTCCGCCGTTTTCAACGTATCACGTTCGATCTGGTAGTAATTCGTTGCCGGCTCTTTGAATGTACCGCCGCTGGCCGCCAGTAACTCTTGGACCATCTGGTCGAGAGGAACATTGCTGGCGATCTTGTCAGTCAACCAGCTTGCATAGAGAAAGGCCGATTTCGCACTCACCTGATTGGTGGTCTTGATCATCAGCAGTTCGGCCCACTTCATCGCCCAGATCTCGCTGAACTCCTTGCGCTCGAGAAGTCGATCGACGAGCTTGGCCCGCTTGGCCGGGTCTTGATCGGCCAGGAACTCGTGATACTCCTCCTCGGTCGGGAGAAGTCCCGTGATATCGATGGTGACCCGACGAAGAAACTGCTCATCGGTGCATAGGCCGCTCGGCAACATGCGAATTTTTACCAGCTTGTCGCCAATTAGTTCGTCGATGTAGTTCCCCGCAACGGGCGGCGGCTCGTACTGCATTCCTTGCGGCAGCACCAAAACTTGATTCCCTACGGTATGCGTCTCAAATCGGGCCATTACGAAAGCTTCGCCCCGCGCTGCAGCGGTGACGAGGCCATCCTCGGTAATAGGCGCCGAATTGTCGTTGTTCGTCATGAACGTCGCCAAGGACGTGATGTCGCGGTCCGTACCATCGGCGTAGCGTGCGCGGGCAATGAACTGCTGGGTTGTTCCCTCGCCCTCCAGCACGGCCTTAGGGGGATACAGATCGACACCCAGTACGGCAGGAGTCGGCCCGACGTCGTTTGGAGCCCCCGCTTCCAGCCATCGCAGCAGAGTCGCGTTGTATTCGCTGTCAGGGTCAAATCGCTTGCCGCCTGTGTGAGGCACGGCGCCGATCGACTTTTCAATGAGCAGACTGTCCGCGGGAGACGCCAAATTGATGCGTCGATCCCCCAGTTCACGGGTTAATCGGAAATAGTCGCCCTGCGGATCGAATCCGAACAGCGACAGGCGAAAGCCATCTTTGCCGCGAGCGGCGCCGTGGCAACTGCCCGTATTGCAGCCGGCCCGCATGAAGACCGGCATAATGTCGAGTTGGAAGCTGATCGGTCGGTCAGCCGCGGAATCCTTGACGGCAACCGTCGCTGCCGCCTTGAGACCCTGGTACTCGACCTCCAGCGTCGTCTGACCATCGGCCAGTGGATACAGCACGTTTTTCTCGTGTCGGCAGAGCCCGGAATCGACGAGTTTGACCGCCGACTGGGCGGTCACATCGAGCGTGACTCCATCGTCGCGGGTCGCGACGACCACGTACCGCTGCAGATCCGCTTTCGTGGCCAGATTGATATCGGGCGGATAGACGTCAAGCTTGGTGATCGAGGGTTCGGCCCAAGCGACCGACACTCCGCCGAGTAGTAAGAGCATCGAAAACGCGTATTTCATGACATCCTCGTGACGATCCGTGGTTTTGGACGGCGATGGCAGCCGACTCGCTATTTCTTCTCTTGCTGAGCTTTGTCGAGTCGCAACTGCTCCAATCGGCTCAGACGTTTCATGGGGGCCGCTTCGGCCACCGGCATGGGCATCGGTTGAGCAGCAGCCATCGGAGCCGCCGGTTTGGGAGGCAGCGGAGCATCGATTCGCAGTTCGCCCGTGCCGAGCGTATGCGTGACCGTCTCGCCATCAACTTGGAAAGTCGTTACACAAACGAGCGATGGAAACTTGCCTGGCTTGGACTCTGGCGCGGCAACCACTTTGAACACCAGTTCCGTCGTGTCCTTGGTGAACTCCAGCGGAGTTGAAGTGGTATTCGCCGGCAGACCGACGAGTTCCACCTTGCCGGTGCCCTCAAAATCACGCTGCTTTTCTACCTTGACCACGACTTCGGTCTCTTTGCCCTGTTCCACCGCTGATTTATCGAACGCCAGCTTGTAGTACTGATCGGCGATCGTCAGATTGGCAAGTTGGGTCGAGCAACTGGCCGCATCGCCTCCGCCTCGATTGCCTCCTCGTCCGCGACCGCCGCTCCGACCCACCACGCAGATTTTCCAATCGCCGATCGCCGCGCCGCCATTCGCAGTCAGCGGAATGATCGCCTCGGACTCGTTCTCGGCGATCGTGATATTCCCTGACGATGCAACGCCCGGCGGGTTGTAAAGCATCCGGACGGAAATCGGCGCCGTAAAGTCCGGAGCCCGCTTGGCAATCACCTTGAGGCCTAGCGACCCGTTGCGAACAAGCGGCGCTTTGGGCTGAACGATTTCAAGTTGGTACGGAATCTCTTCGGTCAAAACTGTGGCCATCCGGTCGGCGTCGTGCCCCCAGACATCGACGTTGTTTTGTCCCCGCACCAGCATCGACCGCTGATTCAAGTGGCCGACGATAGGTAGGTTGGCGTCCACCGGCTTGCCGACGATGTCGACGAGTGCACCAGCGAGCGGCGCATCGGCTGGAGCGGAAAAGAGGACCGGAATCTCGGATGCCGCGGCAGGCACCGGCAAGGCTTCAAATGTCATCCCGGCGGGGAGGCCTTCGAAAGTCAGATTCAAGTCGCCCCCGAAGTTCTGTCGCTGAGCTCCGACCATGAGCGCCATGCGGTTGTTGCGCGGCACGGTAAGCGTGGTCGCAACATACTGCCGACGTTCCGGCAAACGTATGGTCAGCGCGGGTTTAATCGGCGACAGTTCGACCCGATAGACGTAATCGGGGCCACCACTGCCGAGCTGATCGCGCACGGAAATCAGATACTCGCCATCAGCCGGCGGGTTGAAACGGACGTAGCTGTCTGGGCCGCCGGTGTCATCGTTGTTGGCGATTCCGCCTCCCTGGGCATTGTGGATCGTGAGCACCGAGTCGAGCGGGGACCGCAGGGGATTGCGGGCATACACCCGCACGTCGAGTTGCACCCCCTTTTTGGCATTGAACTTAAAGAAGTCCACGTCCCCATCCTCTTGGATGATTCCGTTCAAAGCGAGCGGCGCATCGCCGGATGGAGTCGCTTGGGGAAGTGCATTGTTGGGCTCGATTTCGAGTGCATTAGCAAGATCGACGACGCGAACAACATTGGGCGACGGAGCGATGCCCGCTGCGTCCTCGGCAAAAATATCGGCCGTTTCGCCGCCATCAGTGGGCAAGGTTATCTCGCCGGCAAAATCGCCTCGTGCATCGCCAATCCACTTTACCGGCAACTTCTCACCCGGTTTGCCGCCAGCCGGGTAGACCGCCGTGGGTCGGGGAAGGTCGCCGACATGCAGGCGGTAGTAGCTGGCGCCATTTCCGCCAAATGACGTTTCGCGTACCTGGATGATGTACTTCCCATCCTCGGGCGCTACCAATTTGCAAAGACAATCTTGTCGCAGCAGGGCGGCGTCATCGCTACGGGCCAGCTCAAAACGATCGGAGTTGAGGATGGCCACGTAAGGATCAAAGAATGTATAGCCGAGCCGCAAGCCGACGAGCTCGACCGTCAAACGCTGATCCTTCTTTAGTTCCACGGCGAAGTAGTCTACATCCTCACTCTGGATGATCCCGCTAATCGTGCTTCCTAGCGGGATAATCTGCGGCTGGGCGAACTCGTTGTTCGGTTCGACTTCGGCAACTTCTGGCAGATGCCCGACACTGAATGTCCGCAATTCGCTCACTCCGTCGGTAGAGCGAAGACGAAGCGCATGGATTCCCAGGCGACAATCAGCCGCCACGGAAACGACTGCCTTAACCTGGTTTTCGCTGGCCGGAGTGAGACTCTTGACCGTGATCCCCGGCGAGTAGAACAACAATTCCTGGGCCGTATCCAGGTTAGAGCCACTGAGCGTCCACTCTACATCAGTTCCGCGCTGCAGACCCGTAGGGGACAGCGCATTGAGATTGGGCTCGGCAAAAACCACAGCCGGCAGAATCAGCCACAAGGCAATTCCAGCCTTGCGCAGGTCAAACAAGGGACGAGCCATCGATGCCTCTCGTCGGAACAGGAGAATGGCGGGAAGCTGAAGCCCAGCATGAGCGTCAGCCACCTTCGCCATCAATGCGGCGGGTGGATTGGCATCTTGCCGTCAACCTGGTGCGGACCTCATGTACGCACCACGCGCCCATTGCCCAGGACTGGGGATTCCGTGGGCAACTCACAAGCACCTATTGTAATCAGGCCAGCAAGCCTTTCACGAGCTTGCCGCCGTCAACGATCTCAATCGGGCGGTCACCCGGGGCCATGAGTTCTTTGTCGGCGACAATCCCGAGCTGGTTGTAAACGGTCGTTGCCAGGTCTTCCGGACCGACCGGATCGGAATCGGGCTCGGAGGCGGTGCTGTTCGAGGCCCCATAAACTAGACCTCCCTTGATTCCACCTCCAGCGAGCATGACGCTAAACACCTTAGGCCAGTGGTCGCGGCCAGCTGTCTGGTTGATCTTGGGAGTCCGGCCGAACTCGCTGCTCACCATAATGAGGGTGCTGGACAAGAGCCCTTGCTCCTCAAGGTCGGTGATCAACGCATGAAGCCCCTGATCGAGTGCGGGCATCGCCCCGCGCATTCCTTGCGTGATCGCGTTGTGCATGTCCCAGCCGCCGTAGGTGAGCGTGACAAAACGCACGCCCGCCGCGACAAGTCGCCGCGCCATTAGCAACCGTTGGCCCGCCTGATTGCGACCATATCGATCGCGCATGGCAGGCGCCTCGGCCTCGATATTGAATGCTTCACGAGCCTGCTGCGAGCTAACCAGGCTATAGGCCCGCTCGTAGAACGTGTTCATCGCCTGCACGTTGTCAGACTTATCCTTCTTCAGGAAGTAGTCATTCACTGCCTCCAGGGCCGAGCGGCGACGTGTGAATCGGGCGTCGTCGACGCCATTCGGGAGATTCAAGTCCTGCACGCGGAAGCCGTTATTTGCCGGATCCGAACCGAGACTGAACGGAGCAAACGAAGAACTCAAATAGCCATTTGTGGCGTACTCGTTCGGGACGTTGGGAATGCAGACATATGGGGGCAGGTTGTTCCGCGGTCCATATTCGTGGCTGACGACACTTCCCATACTGGGAAAGATCAAGGCTGGGCTCGGTCGATAGCCAGTGAACATGTTGTGCGTGCCCCGTTCGTGGGCCGCTTCGCCGTGGGTCATCGAGCGGATGACCGCGACTTTGTCAGCGATTTTCGCCATGTTCGGCAGTGTGTCGCAGAACACTTCGCCCGTATTCGTCTTCACCGTGCCGCATTCCCCGCGATACTCGATCGGAGCATACGGCTTCGGATCGAACGATTCCTGGTGAGCCATGCCGCCTGGCAGAAAGATATGAATGACGCTCTGGGCCTTGGCCTCGAGAAAGTCGTAGTGCTTGGCATCGGCCCGAGCCTGGCGCATGGCCAGGAAGTCGGCCAAATTCAGACCAAGTCCTCCGATTGCTCCGATGGTGAGCACACTCCGACGGCTGAGACGGTTTCCTTCACATCGCATGGCGCATTGCTCCGAGGGGAGTCGGTCGGCACTATCCCGACAGACTACAAGGTGGGTTCACTTCCAATTCGCAGTCATTTATCTATGACCCGAAAACCTGGAAGGTTTCCCGGCAGTTCGTACTGCTGGAAACGAATTTTAACGGTGGGATGGACGCGGTTGGGAGGACCCACCGGTGCCAGCAAGCTGGGCATCGGTGGGCAGTGAGTGTGAGAATAGCCATGCGCGGGAGAGATGTCAAATTCTCCACCAGCGAAATTCTATACATTTATCCACCACACTACTCGAGCGGCTCTCCACGAATCCACTTTGCGAGCAACTGAATTTCGTCAGGCGAGAGGAGTGCCTCCTTGGGACCGGGACCCGCAACACCGAATGCAGGCATGCGGTCGTTTTCGTCGCGATAAAATCGCTCGTGCATGGGGTTGGTGATGAATTCGACTAACCACTCTTGGGACCCCCACCCGGTCAGGTCCGGCGCGGAGCCCAAATCGCCGGCATCCCGGAATTTGTGACAATCGGTACAGGAATAGGTCTCGAACGATTCGGAGAGTGCCTCGCGACCTTTCTCCAGGGAGCCGTCCGATTCAGCCTCCTTGTCGAGTTCCCTCTGCGCAGGAAGCGCCGCCTCGGCGGAGAGCGCGGTGGCGATCAGGGCGATCTTGGCTTTGGTCTCGTCGTCGGTGTCGGCGAGATCGGTTGCCACGAATTCCTGGGCCATCTGACCGCCTTTATGACGGGTGTTGCCAAGGAAGTCTGGGCCCGCCACCTTCTCCGCGTCCAAGATTCCCAGGGCCCAAGTTCGCGACCCGAAGCCATGAAGATTGGGGGCAGATGGATTCTTCGCAACGATTCCATTGCCCGCGGTGTCGGCATGACTATGGCATGAGGCACAATTCTGCTCAAAAAGTCGCTCTGCTTTCGCGAGTTGCGTCTCGGGCTCCGCGGGAGGTGCGCCAACCAGCGAACCACGGGGTTCACTTACCGTCCGAGACAAAATCACCGTCTCCTGAGCCACTTCGGGCGTGTGTGGCAAGACCGGCTGTTCGTCGGTTGGTTCGTAGTAGTCGCCCCGCAGCCAATCGACGATGAGCGACAGTTCGCGCACGCTCACATTGTTCCTCTCGGGATGTGCGAGATCCTTCGCGAACGAAGGCATCCGGTCGTTGCCCTTCCCGTAGAACCGCTCGTGCGCGGGATCGCTTACGAGGCCCATCATCCACTCGTACGAACCATAGCCCGTCAAATCAGGAGCCAACCCCAGTTGCCCGTGGTCGCCAAAGCGGTGGCAACTCGTGCAGTGCTGCTGGATCAGGTCGACGCCTCGGGCGATCAACGTTCCGTCGGTCGAGTCCTGTTGGGCTTGCGACCGCAATTGAGCCTGAGCAGATAGGGCCGCGACGATCGCGTCAACATCTTCGTCGGATTTCGTCTGGTCATCGGCCAGGAGCGATGCATGTTGCTTCACCCAGGTGGCCATTCGACCTGCCTGATGGTTGGTGTTGCCATAGTAAGGCGAAAGAACTGCGCGAAGGTGGTTCTCCGGATGGTCGGCTTCAGCGGCATGTTCGGGATCAGCTGATGGCTGGGGCTCGCCATACTCGATCTTCGAGACCAACTCCGGATTCAGGATGCCTCGAATCCACGCTCGACTGCCAAAGCCGTACAGGTTGGGGGCCCCGCTGGCAGCCGGTGGATACACGACCTCTCCCTTATCATCGCGTTTCACCTTCGTCTCGCCTGCCAATTCTGGCGATTGCAGCAGAGGGGAGAATCCTGGCGGCCGATTCCCCTCGGGATCGACGTAGTCGTGGCAGCTCGCACAGTGCTGCTTAAACAGCCGCGAGCCGCGGGTCTTCGGGTCATTTCGCAAAAGGTGAACGGCGCCCTGCTTCGAGATCAGCCGCGGCTCGGAGAGTTCTCCCTCCTCAGCTAGCCATTCGCGACGATTGATCAGTTCGTTGATCCGGTGGGCGTCGTGCTCGGCCGCTTCGCGCGCCACAAGAAAGTCGCGCGACGCCGCGAGTTGTTTCTCGTATTTCGTCTCATCGAGCTTCAACGACTTCGCGACATAGACAAAGTAATCCTCCGACAGTGCCAGACCCGTCAGCACCACCGAGCCCAACAGCAACAGCAGCACAAAAGCCCGATTGAACTGGTGCCCAAGCTCCCAGCGCCCAATGAACGGGATCAGAAATAGAATTGTCATCGCGACGCCCGGCAGGACGATCGCCCCAATCACCTCCGACGAACCAGGGAAGTACTTGAGCAACTGAAACAGGAACAGGTAATACCACTCAGGCCGGGCCGCGGAATATGCTTCCGATGGATCGGCCGGCGCGCCCAGTTCTGCTCCCTTGTGAGCCTCAGGCAAATTGCCGCTCGCCACGCCACTTACGTCGAAGTGCACGACGCATAGCAGCACAATTCCGAGCAGCACCAGGCAGCCCACCGCATCGAGCAACACCTGCCGCGGCCAGAAGTAATCGTCGGGCCGGCCGGGAGTCTCCTTGGCTGTGATTCCATGCTTGCGAAATAGGGCGATGTGCAGCGCGAGAAAGATTACGAGCAGCGCCGGCAGCACTCCGGCGTGCATGGCGAAGAACCGAGTCAGCGTGTGGTGGCCATACTCGTTGCCGCCAACGGCCAGTTGCTGCACGTCCTTTCCCACCACGGGCACCAGCGTCGCCAGGTTGGTCGCCACGTTCGTCGCCCAGTACCCCTTCTGGTCCCAGGGCAACAAGTACCCAGTGAGCCCCAGGCCCAACACGAGTTGCATGAGGACCAGGCCTAGCCAGTAATTCACTTCACGCGGTTTGCGATATGCCCCGTCCCACACCACCTGCAGCATGTGCAGCGCCATCACCACGACCATCGCCTGGGCCATGAAGTGGTGGACTCCCCGTACCAGCCAGCCGCCGGCCATCTGGTGCTGGATATACCAGACGCTTTCATAGGCGGTCTGACTGCTGGGGCTATATGCCATCCATAGAAAGATTCCTGTGACTGCCTGTGTGACGAAGGCAAAGACCAACATGCTCCCGGTGATGTAGCGCCAGCGGGCGCCGCTCGGGATCCGTTCGTACAGGGCTTCGTGAATTGTTGCCGACAGGCCGAGCCGGTCGTCGGCCCACTCGCGGAGGGCTCGTATCATGGCTTGGCCTCCCGCTCTTCATGACCGGGATAGTAGTTGACGAACTGCACCCACACTTCGCCTTCCTTGAGCTTGGAATCGTCCACCTTCAGATCGTCCATATCCCGCGGGCTGGGACTGGGGAGTATTCGTGTCCCATCGAGCTGAAAACTACTCGTGTGGCAAGGGCACTGGAAGAGCTTGCGGTCGACAGAATATGCGACAAAACAACCCGCGTGGGGGCAAATGGCATTAAAACACTCGACCTGATCCCCCACTTTTCGCAGATAAACGGCTCCGACCGGCTGATTGGGCTCGCGATTCCACGCATCTGTCAAGTCGGCCAGCACGGGAACCTGCACCGGCGTCCCGTCCGCAGGGAGCGCATCAAGCGCGGCCACGCGGCGGAATGGACGGCCACTATCCTCTCCAGTATCAGCCTTCTTTTTCCGCCGCAGGATCGGATCGAGAAACACCAACGCTCCTGCTCCGAGGGGAAACAGGCCAACAATTCCCCCGATTACGATTGCAGCCAAAGCGGCCAGCAGGTTGCGGCGAGGTGGATCACTCGCCTCCGGCGATGGCGGAGCGGGGCCCGCGGCAGGCGGGTTTGGGGACTTCGACATGGTGAAAGATTCCTGGTGCCAGCCATCGGCGACTCCTGAGCGAGGTTGCCGACAACCGAAGGCCGACCGATTTGAACTACCGTGCGTGCGGCGAGAGCGGGGGAGGGTGTGAGGGGCGGGAAGGGAATTATCCCATCCGGCTTTGCGCCGCGTCAAGCATGCGCCGCGCGAGCTCATCAAGTGTTGAGCTTGACCCCAACAGCGAGCTCAGCATAGGATGCCGCCCGTGCTAAGGAGGGCACACTATCGACCGACCCAGTCGATGGCAAGGAAGCTAAGTGGGGCAATTTGCGTTCTGAGCAGCCGTCATCGGCTGCGGGCCCCTCGAATGCGGCAGGTTCGCGTACCTGTCCCACTTGGCGCGTTATACTCCGGCAATTGGCCGCACCTTCCCGCGGTCCAGAGCCAATGCAGGAGTCCGCCGTGCAAAATGCCGACGCCAAAGAGCAGGTTCGCCAGGCGACCGACATCGTCGAGCTCGTCGGGCGGTCGATTGCGCTCCGCCGCGCCGGTCGAATCTTCAAGGGGCTCTGCCCCTGGCACAAAGACACTTCGCCCAGCCTGCAAGTAAATCCAGACCGGCAGACTTGGAAGTGCTGGGTGTGCGACATCGGCGGCGATGCCTTCAGCTTCGTGATGAAGCAGGAGGGCTGCGACTTTCCTGAGGCGCTTTCGCTCCTGGCCGAGCGGGCCGGGATCACGCTTTCCGCGCATCGGCAATCCAAAGCCGAGCCCGGTAGTCCCGACGACAAGGCGACGCTGTACCGCTGCTGCGAATGGGCCACGCGGCAATTCCACGAATACTTGCTCAAGTCGGAAGCTGCCGAAGCTGCTCGAAAATACCTCGCCGAACGGTCGATCTCGGCCGCCAGCATCGACAAGTTTTCGATCGGATTCGCGCCACAGGACTACGCCTGGCTCATCAACCGGGCGCGTCAAACGCCCTTTACGCCTGCTGTCCTGGAGGCGGCCGGACTGGCGTCGCGGTACGAGGATAGCGGTCAGTACCGCGATTTCTTCCGTGGACGGGTCATGTTTCCGATCCGCGACACGCAGGCTCGCCCCGTGGCGTTCGGCGGGCGAATCCTGCCGGAGTTTGCCACCGAGCGAACGGGCAAGTATGTCAACTCTCGGGAAACGCGGCTCTATACGAAGAGCGACACGCTCTATGCGCTCGATCTCGCGAAGACACATGTTGCCGGCACGCGGCAACTGACTGTCGTCGAAGGCTACACCGATGTGATCCTGTGCCATCAGGAAGGGGTGCACGACGTGGTGGCGTGCTGTGGAACTGCCTTGACCGAGCGACATATCCGCACGCTCCGCCGCTTTGCCGACACGATCTTTCTCGTCCTCGATGGCGATGCAGCCGGCCAGCGCCGCACGAACGAAATTCTGGAACTGTTTGTCGCAGCCAATGTCGACCTGCGGATTCTTACGCTCCCCGAGGAGCTTGATCCCGCGGAGTTCGTCCTGGAACGGGGCGGCGACGCGTTCCGCGAGTTGCTCGGTTCGGCGGTCGATGCTCTCGAACACAAAATTGCGACGTCGGTTCGCGGGATCGATCTCGCCCGGGAGACGCATCGCGCCCATCAGGCGCTCGAGGAGATTTTGGCAACGCTGGCCCGCGGTCTGGTCGCCAGTTCAGGCGATGCCCCGGCA
>JALORD010000395.1 GCA_025459145.1 Pirellulaceae bacterium
GAGGCCGAGCAGCACCTGCGGAAGGCCCTGACGGTCGATAGCGAGTCGACCGCCGCCCAGCGGCTGCTCGCGATCGCTCTGGCCTCGCAGGGAGGCGACAAATTTGAAGAAGCCCAGACGCTTCTCAGCAAGGCGGGAGCGGACGGCGCCGTCGCCAGCGAAGACATGCGGCTCAAGGCGCTCTTGCTATTGCAGCAGGGTGGCGCCGCCAACCTCGATCGGTCAGTGCAGATCATCGAAACGCTGGTCAGCGGTGAGGACAAAGCGTCGCCCAGCGACCGGCAGCTCCTCGCGCAGCTCTACGAACGGCAAGCTCAATTGCTCGACGACCCGGCTCAATCGGCCGCCAAGCTGGCCGACGCTCGCCAGCAACTTGAACTTGCCGCGGCCGGCGATGCCGCGACACCGACCAGCCTCGCTTCGGTAATTCGTTTCCTCGTTCGCCGCGAGCTGACCGCCGACTCGCTCCCATGGCTCGACAAACTGGAAGCCGCCGTGAACAAGCAGTCCAAGCCCAAAGGCCAGGACGACGTCGCGGCTGATCTCTTGGCACTCGTCGTGCAAATGCAGTTTCAGGCCAAAGAGTTCGATCGAACGGGGCCTTGGCTCGCCCGGCTCGTCAAGGCCGAGCCGGACAGCCTGCGGTCGCTCGTCCTCGAAGCGCAACTCACCCACGAGCAAAAGCCGGAAGCCGACCTTAGCGCACTCATCGAGCCCCGCACGGCGGCCATCCTGAAAGCGGCAGCCGATGACGAGGCGAAGACGCGTTTGATGACGGGCATCGGCGATCTGTACTCGAGCCTCAAGGTTTACCCGGCGGCCGAGAAGTGGTATCGCCAGGTTATCGCCGCCAAGCCCGAGCAGTATCCGCTGCTCGTCGGAGCACTCGTCCGCCAGCAAAAACTGGGGGATGCCATCAGTTTGATCGAAAACGTCGCCAAGACGGAAACGAGCGCTCGCCCGGCCCTCGTGCTGGCGACTGCCCTGACCGAAAGCAAGCCGACGCCGGCCGACATGGCTCGGGCCGAACCAATCCTGACGGCGGCACTCCAAGAGCACGAGAAGGATCTGGGCCTCAAGTATGCCGCCTCGCTGGTGCGGTTGATTCAAGGGGAGCACGAAGCTGCCGAGTCGCTGTACCGCGAGATTCTGGCCGTCAATCCGAAGTTTGTCCCCGCCCTCAATAACCTCGCCATGCTGCTCGCCGAGCGGCCCACCGCCCGCGCTGAGGCGCTCGAATTGATCAGCCAGGCGATCGAGATCGCCGGTCCCGATGCGGGGCTTCAGGACACCAAGGGCGCCATTCTGGTCTACAGCCAGCGGGCTGCCGAGGCCGTTCCGCTGCTCGAAGCCGCGACCCGCGCTGCCGACGCCGATCCTCGCCATCACCTGCACTTGGCACTCGCCTACGAGAGTCTCAATCAGGTCGAGCCAGCCAAGGCGCATCTGAAGATTGCCCTCGACCGGCAACTCGAATCGCAGTTGCTCATGCCGCTTGATCGCCAGTTGCTTGCGGAATTGCAGGCCTCTCTGGCTCAGTAGTCGCTCCGCTCCTTTCCATCCAGGTTCCGACGGTTCTCCTATGAGACAGCTCACCTTCTTCCTCTGCTCGCTCGTCCTCCTGGCCGGAACGGTTGCCGGCGGATGGTACCACGGCCAGACGAGCCGCCGGTGGGGCGAACAGCCCGACGAGCGGGTTGCTGCCGATCGGCTGGAAACGCCGCTCCCGCAGAGCTTCGGCAACTGGAAATACAAGGATAAGAATGAGTTCTCCGAAGAGGTCAAGAACGTGCTGCAGTGCCGGGCGTACATCAACCACATCTACGAGAACCAGCAGACCGGCGATGTGGTGACGGTTGCCGTCCTCGTCGGACCTCACGGTCCGGTCGCCGTCCATACGCCAGAAATCTGCTACTCCAGCCGTGACTACAGCATTGCCGCAGATCGCGAGAAGAAAACGATCTCAACCAAAGATGGCCGCGAACACTCCCTCTGGCAGCTCGCGCTCGAACCTCGCGAAGCCGATCAGTTGCCGCTGACGGTCCTCTACGGATGGACCACCGGGACGACTTGGGAAGCTGCCGAGCACCCGCGATTCTCGTATGGCGGCACCTCGCACTTGTACAAAGTGCAGGTGGCAGTCATCTCGCCGGCGAAGATCGCCGAATACGACCCAGCCGAGGATTTCCTCTCCAGCTTTCTCTCCGAACTGCAATCCAAACTGGTCGAAGGCGACCACCGACAGAAGAACTGAAGGCGCCCTCCCCGCTGGCCGCACGGATGGCGGCTGTCAGGCGTCCGTCGATATTTTCCTACGTTAGCCAGTCATCATCCCAGGATTTGATGTCATGACCATTGCCGATCTTCCCGCGTCACCGGCGGCCCGACCCACCGCTGCGCGTCGCAAAGAGCGGGACTTGAGCCAGTCGGCTGGCGAGTCCAAGAGCGAGGCCAAGACTGCCGCCGAACATGCCGAGATCGCCCGTCTCGCCGCCGAGCGGGCGGATACGTGGTTTTTTCGACTTAAAGGAGTGCTCGATCGAGCGCTCGGTCTGATCCTGCTCATTCCCGCTGCGCCGGTCATCGCCCTGTTAGTCGCAGCCATACGAGCGACATCACGCGGGCCGGGAATCTACTCGCAGGTCCGAGTAGGTAAAGGTGGCGTCAACTTCACCATGTACAAGCTGCGCAGCATGCGGAGCGACGCCGAAGCGGGAAGCGGACCCACTTGGTCGGCCAGCGGCCA
The DNA here is from genome assembly GCA_025459145.1 of Pirellulaceae bacterium. Taxonomy (GTDB): domain Bacteria; phylum Planctomycetota; class Planctomycetia; order Pirellulales; family Pirellulaceae; genus CAYLLN01. Next base: position 2,747 of record JALORD010000395.1, read on the forward strand.
GGATCCCCGTGTCACTCGGCTCGGCTACTGGCTGCGGCGGCTGCATCTTGACGAATTGCCCCAATTGTGGAATGTCGTCCGCGGCGAAATGTCGCTCGTCGGCCCCCGGCCCGAACGCCCCGAGTTTGTCACCGTTCTGGAAGAGCAGATTCCGGGCTACCTGAATCGGCTGGCCATCGTGCCCGGCATCACCGGCCTCGCCCAGATTAACCTCCCGCCCGATTCCGACCTCGACAGCGTCCGCCGCAAGCTGCTGGTCGATTGCGAATACATCCGCACGGCCGGCTTCTGGATGGACGCCCGAATCATCTTCTGCACGATCCTCCGCATGCTGTGGATCAAGGGTCCGGCCGTCACCCGGGCCCTGGGCCTGGAGCGCATTGTCCACCTGCCGCACTCGTCGAGCCCGTCATCCTCCGAGACCCCGGCTGCCGTCTGCCTGTCGACGCTCGTCATGTCGAAAGACGACACCGTCACCGACCTGCCGACGCATGTCGACTACTCGGCTAGCGTCACTCCCGCCAGCGCCGCTCTCGCCAACGCGCTCCCTGAACTCTCCACCAAACGCGAGCCCTCTCCCACAGCTGATCGCCGCTCGCACCGGCCCGCGTCTGCGGGTCAAGAAGCCTGATCTGCAGCTTCGACTGCAGGTTGTAAGTTCGATAGTCCCCTCACAACACACTTCACCCCACGATGCCCGCGGCGCCGACACCTCTGATCAACGCTCTCACCGTCGACGTGGAAGACTACTTCCAAGTTTCGTCGTTCGAGCGGGTCGTCGACCGTCGCGAGTGGTCCAGCCGCGAGAGTCGTGTGGTGATCAGCACGCAGCGTCTGCTGGATCTGTTTGCAGCCCATGACGTACGCGGAACTTTTTTCATTCTGGGCTGGGTAGCCGAGCGATTCCCGCAACTGGTGCGCGACATCGCTGCCGCCGGCCACGAGCTAGCCTGCCATAGCCACTGGCATCGCTTAGTCTACGAAATGACGCCGGCCGCATTTCGCGAAGACCTCCGGCAATCGAAACGGGCTATCGAAGATGCTGCCGGCGCGAGCGTCACCGCCTTTCGCGCACCCAGTTTTTCGATCACCGGCCGTTCGCTCTGGGCGCTCGAGATTCTGGTCGAAGAGGGCTTCACCGTCGATTCGAGCATTTTCCCCACGCGGCACGATCGCTACGGCATGCCTGACGCGAAACCGGAGATTCACGTCGTCGACACTCCCGCGGGACCAATTACCGAACTGCCGATGACCGTTTGCCCGCTGCCGGGCGTGACGCTCCCCGTCGGCGGCGGCGGCTACTTCCGTTTGTATCCCTGGGCCATTACGCGGCGGCTCTTGGCGCGTGTGAACCGACAGGCGGGTCGGCCGTTTGTGTTCTACGTTCACCCGTGGGAAGTCGATCCCGATCAACCGCGAATTCGCGGCGGCACTCGCTTGTCGCACTTTCGCCACTACGTCAACCTGCGCACGACCGCGACGAAGATCGATCGCATGTTGCGGCAGTTCCGCTTTGGCACGGTGAGCGACGTAATTGCCCAGTCACAAACCGCCCAGCGACTAACCGCCCAGCCAACCACAGCTGAACTGGCAGCCTGATTCGCCGGCTACGACAGTGCAGATTGCTGACCCCATGACGGCCCGCCCGCGACTACTGTATCTGGTGCACCGCGTGCCGTATCCGCCCAACCGCGGAGACCGCATTCGCTCGTACCACTTCCTGCGCCATTTGAGTGAGCGGTTCGAGGTTTCGCTGGCCACACTGGCCGATGAGCCGGTTGCCGCCGAGACGCGCCGCGAGCTCGCTCGCCTGTGCGAGCAGGTCGCCATCGAGCCGCTCGGTCGCTCGCGCTGGCTGCGGGCTGCGGCCTCGCTCGCGAGCGGCAGATCGGCCACCGAGGGGCTCTTCGCCTCGCCGGCGCTTCGCCGCACCGTCCAATCCTGGGCCGCCAACAAGCAATTCGACGCGGCGCTCGTCTTCTGCTCGAGCATGGTGCAATACCTCGATTGCCCACAGCTTAAGGGCGTGCCCGCGGTCGTCGACCTTGTCGACGTCGACAGCCAGAAGTGGTTCGATTACGGCGCGAAAACGAGCGGCACGAAGCGAATGCTCTTCGACCTCGAAGGCCGTCGGCTCCGCCAACTGGAAACATCGCTCCCCGCCCGCGCTCGAGCCATCACCCTCGTCAGCGAGGCCGAGGCGAACCTCTATCGCGGCTTTTGCCCCAGCGACAAAACCGTTGCCGTCCCCAACGGTGTCGACCTCGACTACTTCCGTCCCGCCCAGGATGGCAATAGTCCCTGGGCCGATCTCCCGCCGGCCGATCGCTGCCCGATCGTGTTCGTCGGCGCTCTCGATTATCGGGCCAATATCGACGCCGTCGCATGGTTTGCCGCCGAGGTCTGGCCAGCGGTCCGCAGCCAG
>JALORD010000396.1 GCA_025459145.1 Pirellulaceae bacterium
GCCATCCGCCCGGGTTGCCAAATGAACAACAACCTGTACCCGGCCAACGGTGTGCTGAACATGCCAAATCTCACCGGCGGATGTACGTGCAACTTCGCGCCGCCTTCGGCAGCTTGTGTGCCGGCGGGGGTGGTTCGGCGGGGTGAAGCGGAGTGAGCTGTTGGGTAAGTAGCGGGAAACCGACAAGTCTTTGACGGAGACTGACCATGATGCGCCGAGTTCTCTGCCTGGGAGTAATTCTGCTCGCAACCGGTCCAACCTGGGCCGAAGATGAGCTTCCGGAGGGCATCACAGCCCGCGCTTGGGCCATCGCGGACGCTCGGACCGGTGAGCTGTTGTGGGGCCTGAATGAAGACACGCCCGCCAAGGCTGCTAGTACGACCAAGATGATGTGCGCCTGGGTCGTCCTGCGACTGGCCGAAGCCGATCCGAACGTCTGGGACCAAACCGTCACGTACTCGAAATTCGCCGCCTCCACGGCCGGATCATCGAGCAGGCTGCGGGAGCGCGAGAGCATCAACGTGGCCGAATGCCTGTACGGTTTGCTCCTGCCTTCGGGCAACGACGCTGGCAACGCTCTGGCCGAGCATTTCAACGATGGGCTGAGGCCGCCGGGTGGCGACATGCCCAAGACGACGCGCTCCAACATCGTTGCGGAGATGAACTGCTGGGCAGAGCGTTTGGAAATGACCCGCACCGTCTACCGCAGCCCGTACGGCGACGGCGGCACGGCCGAGGAGTTCACTACGACGCCGCGCGACCTGCTGGCCTGCTTCTCCACATGGCGTTCTAAGCCCGCGACCGTATCTCGAAGGTTCGAGATGGTACGCCGGGCGTCGGCCAAATTGCTGCTCCCAGTCAGCGAATCGCCCGCGGGTGTAGAATCGCCAAGAGCAATGGGAAGCAAAAGGGGATCCATCGCGAAGGTCTCCGTGATCCAAGGGACGCCATCGGAGTCGAACTTCAGCAATTAACCCGTTGAGATTTCCTGATTATGTGATAATCAGCGGGATTATCGCCGGTTCGATCAATCAAATAGCAGATACGCACCCTGCAATCGCGGTGGTTTACAAACTGGTGATAAAACCTAAACTGATGGGATTGTCGCAGATTCTGACGCTGCTGGCTACAGCCAGGATAGGTGTTCTTAGTTTTCACGAAGGGTGGTGTTGGGGATGAGTGTTGGCGAGTTTGAGCGGCGGTTGCACGGTGGTGAGTATGCTCAGAACGACTTGAAATACTTCCCGCTGTGGATTCGGCAGTATGCGGCGTCGGTGACGCCGGAGAACGGGCACTTGCCGGTGTCGGTCGAGTTGGTCAAGGAGTTTCTGCGGTCCTTGCGGCAATCGGGCACTCCGGCTTGGCAACGTTTACAGGCGGTGCGGGCGGTCGAGGCGTACCGGGATCTGGTGCTCGGCGCGGGGGAGCCTTCACTGGGCGAAATCCGGCAAGCGTTGCAGGAACTCGCTGAGCGAGAACACGATGATGCGGCGGACGGCGCTTCGGGGCCGGGTGTGGAGGACGAACGGCACTTGGTCGGAATGATCGATCCGGACGAGCCGCAGTGCTTGCAGGAGCTGCGCCGCGAGCTGCAGGTGCAGCGGAAAGCGTCGGAGACCGAGCGGGCGTACGTGGGCTGGGTCAGCCGCTTTGTGCGACATTGTGGCAGCGAGGATCTGCGCCAGTTCGGCGAGCCGGAGATCAAATCGTTCTTGACAAAACTGGTGGTGGAAGGGAACGTGGCCCCGAATACGCAGAACCAGGCCAAGAGCGCGCTGTTGTTCCTGTATCAGCAGGTGTTTCAGCGCGAACTGGCGTTCTTGGACGCGGTTTCGGCGGATAAGCAGAAGCGGTTGCCGGTCGTACTGAGCCGGGAGGAAATCGCGCGGGTGTGGCCGCAATTCACGGGACTGCGGCGGCTGATGTTTCTGCTGATGTACGGGGCCGGGTTGCGGCACCGGGAGTGCCGTCGCTTGCGGGTCAAGGACATTTGCCTGGACGAAGGACACATCGTCGTGCGCGCGGGCGAGGGAGAACAGGACCGCATCACGGTGCTGCCCGATCGCAGCCGGCAGGCTCTGAGCGAGCAGCTCGAGGCGGTTCGGCGTCTGCATCAGGAGGACTTGGCCAGGGAGGGCGGCGCCGTCTACTTGCCGTACGCGTTGGAGCGGGAGTATCCCAACGAGAAGCAGGAATTTGGCTGGCAGTGGCTGTTTCCTGCGCGAAACATGTCCCGCGATCCCCGCAGCGGCGAGCGCCGGCGCCACCACGTCAGCGAGGATTACTTTGCGGTCTTCTTCAAGCGTGCGGTAGATCGCGTCGGAATCGGCAAGAACGCCGTTCCGCGTTCTCTGCGCCACAGTTTCGCGACGCATCTGCTGGAGGACGGAGTGGATATCCGGACGGTGCAAGAGTTGCTGGGCCACAAGGACGTCCGGACGACGATGATCTATCTGCACGTGATGAACAAGCCGGGGCTGGCGGTGAAGAGCCCGGCGGATGTGTTGAAGTGAGGCGGAACGCAGTCGGTCGGAGAAGGCATGGAGTGCGTTTCACGAGGGAAATCGAGGCCACGGTTGCTGATCGCTACCGGCCGCGAATAACGATGCCGCCCTGGTCGTTGCAGTACGGCGACGGGTACGGCGACGGGGACACCCAGCTTTCCGCTCTCGGCTGGTGGGACGGGCGGCATTCTGAGTCGAAGTGGTGCCGATGCGAAATAGCCGCTTTTCCGTATCTGAGCCTTGAGGCATAGCTGGCTGTCCCCTCTGATGCCTACCCGCCGCGGCGCCCTGAATGGTTATGGGCAGCTCGGCGGCTCTTGTTGATTGCCGTGTAGCATAGTAATCTGGAGTCATGGCAGGCGATTTCCGAGAGGTCGATCCCACTGAATTGCGGTTGCCGTCGTCGCGTTCGAGCGGCGCGGACCCGTACAAGCTTCAGCGCCAGATTGCTAAGTACGGAACATCGGTCACCGGGATGCCACCGGTTCTGGCGTATGAGGGATCCGACGGCATACTGGAACTGGTCGACGGGGTGACCCGGGCGACGCGCGTCGCCAAACTCCTGCCGGGCAAGACAATCCGGGTCGAGGTTCTCGGCAAGTTGCGGCGACCGCACGCCCAGAGCCGACGGATAGGGGATTCACTATGAAGACGAACGAATGGACGGGGGATGTACTGGCGCGGCTTGCCGAAGTTCGTGAGCGGTGTCCCGAGATGCGTTTTGGGCAAATCCTCGCCACTGTCGGCCTATTAGGTGAGGATGAAACTGGGCATTCACTCTGGGATATCGAAGACACGGAGTTCGCTGCTGCCCTGGAACGCTTTGCTGCGGACTTGGCACGTCGTGGCTCGGATGCGGCCGAAGCAGCGGATGGACCAGAGCGGCGGATGCGGTCCGGCGTGATGGTACGATGATTGGCCGGCGCCTGGTCATCCTGGTCGTTCATCCGAAACGCACGCAACTGTTCGGCGATGGGGGACAGGGCGGACATCGACGCGGTTGAGATGGCGTTGCGTCATCGGCTTGCTTTGATTTGGCAGGAAAATTGTCGGCAGGAAAATGGCCCAGATCAACCTCCTCCGGTCCCGCCTCCTCGACCGTCAGAGGCGATGGGGACGTCAGCGGCGACGGGGATCAGCGGCGACGGGGACACCCAGCTTTCCGCTCTCGGCTGGTGGGACGGGCGGCAGTGCGAGTCGAAGTGGTGCCGATGCGAAATAGCCGCTTTTACGTATATGAGCCTTGAGGCATAGTTGGCTGTGGATATTCTAGCTGGCTGTCCCCTCTGATACCTGCGGCGCCGAACTCACACTGTTTTAGGGATGAAGGATGAAGAAAGGAGCATGAATATGTCGGAAATGATAGAGACGCGATTGGCGAAACTTGAACGTGACATCGCTGTTCTCAAGTCGCGGACTGGTCGCGACAAGTCGAACTGGATCGCCCAAATCACTGGTTCCTTCAAGGACGATCCAGACTTCGATGAGATCGTCCGCCTGGGAAAAGAGCTGCGTGATGCCGAAGAACCCGAAGAGGACTAAGCCGCGATGTACGTCTTTGATTCCGATCACCTGAGCATCCTGCAGCGCCAGCGTGGCCCCGAGTTCGGACATCTGGCTCGGCGATGCGCTGGTATTCCGGACGAGCAGTTCTTCGTGACCATTGTCTCGCTACACGAGCAGTTCAACGGGTGGACCAGCTACATCGCCAGGGCCGCTGCGCAACCAGCAAGCCGGTCGTCAAAGCCATCAACAGCCAAGCCGACGAAGTGCCAGCAGTCATCACGGTTCACCGGTTGGTGGTCTATCTCACCCTGCGGTTGATTGTGCGCCAACTGTGCTTCTTACCGTCTACTTCGTAGGAGGCATTCCATTCCCATTCTTCCTTACTGTCCGACACGATATTGCATGGCTTGAAGAGCCAGCTCAGGAATATTGCTTGGCTCAGCGGCAACTGACATGGATGACGTGAGCAACACAAGGTACACACCGACCGATGAAATGACAATGTTTCTCATCGTTCCGAACTCCCAAAGGTAAGTATACGAAACACATCACACACCACTGATGGGAATTCTCACCCGAATTCGCCCACGCTGCAACCACGGGTCGCCAGTTTCTCGTTATTCGCTTCCAGGTTTCGTGCCTCTGCCGCTGTCGCGGCCGACCGGTGCTGATGTCCCGCTGGTGGCTGGGGATGCTCGGATTGTACCGTGGGTCCGCTTTGCCGTCCGCAGGTCACTTTCGGCGGCGGATCAGGCACGGGGAATCCGACCGAGTCAGATGGGCGCGTCAGACGCGCCGTGGCGAACAAAGGGGAGCTGCGAATGCGGCGAGCCCACGGATGGCAGAGCGGACCCACGGAGGAAGAACAAAGTGACCGGATGAAAGCGATTTGGGGATCGTGACGACTTGCCTATCCCATTACGCTGCGCAGGATTCACGTCGCCCCGTCGGTGACGGGAAATCGGAGGCGCTGGTTGGAACGGGCTGGCTGGGCGAGCGGCGATGATTGGCCCGATATCGCCAAGGCGGCTTTGGCATTCGTTCGATAGTATAATGCATGTTGCTCGCCGCGGCTTGTCCGAATCTTGGCGTCTGAATCAGCTCGTTCCATGAAAGCAGTCCGCCATGATCGATGTTACTCCACGCAAATCGACC
>JALORD010000397.1 GCA_025459145.1 Pirellulaceae bacterium
ATACTTGGCGGGGAACTTCGCGCCGTAGCCGAACGTCACGCCGGTCGGCGAGCCGGGGCCAATATCGACGACCGCCGGCAGGCTGTCGGGATAGTACGCCGGCCACTTGCCGGCGCCGTTGCGCCAGCCGAACTCCGCGCCGCTGGTGGCCAGGCAGACTCGCGTCGGCCGGTACCACGGCGTGTTGAAGTCCCACTCCATGTCGGCGTCGTAGGTGAACAGGTCGCCGAGCTTGTTGAACGCCGCGTCGTATTGGTTGCGGAAGCCGACGGTTACGAGTTCCCAGTTCTGCCCGTCGGGATCGACGCTGTAGATCGCCCCGCCCGGGCCGAGCACGCCTGCCATGAAGCCGTTGCCGTCGGGCATCCGCTCGAGCAGGTGATCCTCGCCCCAGATGGGCGGCACCAAGCTGGTCTTGAACTCCGTGAGCGCGGTTTGGTTGCCGCAGACGACGCGGAGCGACTTGCCGTCGGGCCCAAGGAGCACCGCATGCGGCCCGTGCTCGCCGATCCGCTTGCCGTCGAACGCGCGAAGCAGCTTCACTTCGTCCAGTTCGCCGTCGCCATTGGTATCGCGCACCCGGTAGAGGCCGGTCTGCATCTTGGGGCTGTTCACCACCACGTACAGGCTGTCAAACGCCCACAACAGCCCCTGGGCATAGCCGATCTCGGCCGGAATCTTCTCGACTTTGGTCGCTGCATCGGTGCCGATCGCCGGCGGGTGAATGCGGTAGAGCCCGCCATTCTGATCCGAGACGATCAGCGTCCCCTTCGGTCCCACGCACATGTTGACCCACGAGCCTTGCTCCCCTTTGGGGACGCTGTAGAGCAGCGAGCCGGGCGACCTCGAAGTCCTTCAGAGCCTTGATCTGCGAAATAGGTGTGGCGGCGGCGGCAATATCCTGGGCCCGCAGACTGCCAGCCGGCAGAAAGGCGGCGGTTGCCAGAACAAGAGCCGCGAGCACATAGACAAACGGGCGAATCACGGGGAATAACTCCTGGGAGAGGATCGATGACGCGGGGCGAGCTGGCGGGGCAAATCCGCAGGCAGGATTTACCTGCCGATGCAGTTGCGTTCGACGGCCAGCCCTTAACACGTGCCTGGCGTGCTCTCGACGCACCTTGCCATGGAAAGGCCTCAGAATACCCTACGCAAAAGCGGCGGGAAAGTTCCGCCCCCGCGAGCGAGGCATTTGCCGCGGCCTTACCATGAAGATATGAACAGGTCGTCTACCCCCCCCGTCGCCCTCGTCACCGGCAGCGGCAAACGCCGCGTCGGCTGGCACATCGCCCAGGCTTTGGCCCGCCGCGGATATGCCCTGGCGATTCACTACCACACTTCGGCCGAGGACGCCGCCGAAACGGTCGCTGATTTCCGCCGGCACGGGACCGACGCCGAAGCGTTCGGCGCCGATCTGACGGATGAGCAAGCGGTCGAGCGGCTGGTCCAGGATGTGCTCACCCGCTTCGGCCGGATCGATGTGCTGGTCAATGCGGCCGCGATTTGGAAGCCTAAGCCGCTCGAAGACGTGACCGCGTCCGACGTCCGCCGCAACTTCGAAGCCAACACACTCGGCACGTTCCTCTGCTGCCAGCGGGTCGGCCTGGCGATGGTGGGGCAGGAGACCGGCGGCTCGATCGTCACGATCGGCGACTGGGCCACCGTGCGGCCCTACAAAGATTACGCGGCGTACTTTCCCTCGAAAGGAGCGATTCCGGCGCTCACGCGGACGCTCGCCGTGGAGCTCGGCACGCGCAACCCGAACGTGCGGGTCAATTGCATCCTCCCGGGGCCGGTCATGCTGCCGCCGGAACTGCCCGAGGCGGAGCGAAACGCGGCCATAGCCGCCACGCTCGTCAAGCGTGAGGGAAGCCCCGACCACGTCGCCCTGGCTGTGCTCCACTTTATCGACAACGATTTTCTGACCGGCGCCTGCCTCCCGGTCGACGGCGGGCGGACGATTTTTGCGCCGGATAGCAATCACTAGCGGTCGGCCTGCGAATCACCGCAAAAAACAGCGCTTTTCAGGTCGGCCATACCAGCCGGCACTTGCTGGTTCTCCGGGCATCTTTGGTCGGCCGATCGCATTTCTCGCCAAGCGATGGCGTCCTGAAACGCCGCGACTTCGTGCAGCGTAACCTTTTGCGGCAAAATGTAGATTTTGTCTATTGATCGGCTATGATGTAGCGGTCGGTAAGAGGAATGCTTCCCATCATTTATTGGGGATATGCAATGTTTGCAAGAATCTCCGCTGCCGCATTATCTCTGTCACTAACGCTGGCGGCACCGCTCCTTGGGGAGTCGACTCCGGATCTGCGCGACTGGACCATCAAGTCGGAGCAGGGGGAAACGACCCTGACGGCCCGCCTGTCGGGCCTCTCCAAAGGGACTGTCCGATTCGTCGACAAGGCCGGCAAAGAGCACCTGGTACCGCTGGCCAAGCTACCGCAGAAGAAGGAGGCTCTCAGCCGCATCGTGGGTAGCGGCGTGGTGGTCATTCACCCGCAGGATGTGTTTGGTCAGTCGGCGGGGACGGGGAGCGGTTTTGCCATTCGCCACGACGGGATGATCCTGACGAATTATCACGTCATTCGCGGCGCAGGTGCGATCGAAGTCGAGTTTCGCGATCATGCCGAGCGGATGGCAGCCGAGTGTCTGGCGGTCGATCGGGCTTGCGATGTGGCCATTTTGAAGGTCGCCAAGTTTCCGGCCAATGTGCACGTCCTGGAGTTGTCCGCCCAAGATCTACCGCGGGAAGGCGAGGCGGTCTGGACGCTCGGACATCCCCAGGGACTCAAGAACACCGTGGGCTGGGGCGATGTGAATGGGATTCGCAAAACGGCCGAACTGCCGCCGGAGCTAAGGACGTTGATTGCAGCTCCCGATGACGCGGTCTGGGTTCAGACGGACGCGGTGCTGGCCAGTGGATCCAGCGGAGGTCCCTTACTCAACTCGCTCGGGCAGGCGGTCGGCATGAACACATTCTTGCTCGGTCCGCAGCTCGGCTTCGCCCTGCACCTGCGGCACGCGAAGCAACCCTTTTATGACGCGGCCGCCGCCCGCAAACCGCTTCCGCTCCCCTTGCCGCCGGGCAAGGACGAGTCGGGTTTGGTTTGGCTCAGCCGGGAGGTGGCTCCCGTCATGAAGAGTTTCCGCGAAGACTTGCAGTCGCTGCAGTCCACGCAGACTCGCGGGGCGGTGAATCAACAGCAACTCCTGGAACAACTCCGCACGATCAACGAAAAGTACCGCTCCCAGTACCTGGCGCTAGCCCAGCGCGACCCGGCGGGTTGGCCGGCGTTTCAGGCTCTGTTTTACGTGTGCGAACTGGCAGCCGACGGCTCCGAAGCCGGAGCGAAATCCGCCCGCGAGGCCTGCGCACTGCTCGCCAAACATCATGCTGCCAGCCCGGATATGGCGTCCGTGGTGGCCATCGTGGCCGGCCTGGACGACGAGGCACTGCAGGGATTTTGCGAGCGCGTGCTAGAATCCAGCCCGCACAAAACCGTCCAAGCGCAGGCTGCGGTAGCTCTCGGGACAAACCGGCTGAGAAAGCTGGCACTGGGCAGCTCGCTCGACCTGGCGGAAATCCAAGCGGACCGAGCGGCGATCGAGCAACTCGCGCAGCGGATGGAAACGCAACTGGGCGATGTGAATCTGGGCCGGTACACCGCCGGTCAATTTGGCGCGGAGCTCAAGGCCCAGCTCGAATTGGTGCGGATCGGCAAGCCGGCCAGCGAAATCAAAGGAGTCGACAACGATGGGAAGGTCTTTCAACTCAGCGACTACAAGGGGAAGGTGGTCGTCCTCGACTTCTTTGCCAACTGGTGCCAGTGGTGCAAAAAGATGTATCCGCAGGAGCGGCAGCTCGTCGCCGATCTGAAGGACCGGCCGTTCGCCCTCCTGGGCGTGAATACGGATCCGCATGAGGTTTTGGGCGAGATTGTCAAAAACGGCACCGTCACGTGGCGATGCTGGGCCGATGGACAGCGGGGGCCGATCGCCCGGGACTGGGCGATCGACGGTTACCCCAATCTGTATCTGATCGATCATCAAGGCATCGTCCGCCGGCACTACGCGGGAGCGCCCTCGGAGGAGGAGTTCGCGCAGGCCATCGAGAGGCTGCTCAAGGAAGCCGAACAAGCGGCCTTGGGGACGAAGTAACGGGCGCACGAGCCGCCCAGCGACCGCGGCTGAAACGCCCCGGCTGAACGCCTGCGCGGGCCCGGCCTCGAGCGGGCAAGCGCTGCACCACGCGGCGTCCCGCTCAGGGTTCCGCCCCGTCTTTCGTCCACTCCAGCCCTGCCCGAGCTGCTTTGTAACAAGCCGCTAATTTTTTAGCACCCGCGGATTGACTCGCGGACCGGCATGCTAATAAATTAGCACGCATGGCCCGCCAACCCATTCCGACGCTCAGCCGCCGCGAGCGGCAGATTATGGATATCGTGTATGCCCGCGGCGAGGCTTCGGCCGCGGTGGTGCACGAGCAGTTGCCCGATCCGCCCAGTTACTCCGCCGTCCGGGCGCTGCTGGCGATCCTGGTTGACAAGGGGCATCTCAAGTACCGCGCGGAGCAGGGGCGGTACATCTACTCGCCGACCCGCCGCCGATCGCAGGTCGGCCGCTCGGCCCTCCGCCGCGTCCTCGATACGTTCTTCGAGGGGTCGCTCGAAAAGGCCGTCGCGGCGCTCTTGCAGGGTTCCGACGCCAACCTGTCGCCCGAGGAACTTGCGCGGCTGGGGCAACTCATCGAACAAGCTCGTCACGAGGGACGCTGATATGAGTCACTTCTCCACCACAGCCGCCGTCCTGCTGGTTGCCGATCTGGCGCTCAAAAGCGGCGCGGTCCTGCTGTTGGCGGGCCTGGCGGCGCTCGCGGCCCGCCGCGCGTCGGCGGCCTGGCGGCATCTCGTTTGGACGCTCGGCATCCTGGGGCTTCTGGCGTTGCCGGTCGTATCGCTCTCGCTCCCCGGCTGGCGAATGCCGCTCTTGCCGCATTGGCTGGCGGCGGACGAACTCGCGGCGGCTGAACCGGCGCTCGCAGCGTCGGCGATCCCCGCAGCCAAGGCGGCTCACAATCCCGAGCCGTCCGTTATCGCCCCGTACCTGGCCAGCGAAACGACCAACGCTCCCACGGCCGCGGCCCCGGCGGCGATCGCGCCCCGCGGAACGACCGACCAGGCAATCATCGCGGCTCCCGCGGGGACGAATGCCTCTGCATTGAACTGGCGCAGCGCGTGGCAGCCGCTACTCCTGGGGCTGTGGGTAGCCGGTTGTTTGGCGGCGCTCTTGCCGCTGGCCAGCGGCCTCCTGCAGCTTCGCCGGCTGTCGGCCGGCGCTCGCGAGGCAGGCGATCCCCGCTGGCTCCACCAGCTGCGCGATCTGCAGCGCGAGCTGGAAATTCGCCGTCCGGTCCGCTTGCTGGTGAGCGACGCGGCGAGCGTGCCAGTCACGTGGGGCGCGTTTCGCCCGGCGTTGCTTCTGCCCGCGGCTGCCCGCGCGTGGTCGGCAGACCGGTTGCGACTGGTGATGCTGCACGAGCTGGCACACATTCGCCGCTGGGATTGGCTGACCCAGCTGGTGGCGCATGCCGCCTGTACGCTGTACTGGTTCAATCCGCTGGTCTGGCTGGCGGCCCAGCGGATGCGGATCGAGCGCGAGGCGGCTTGCGACGACCTGGTGCTGGCTACCGGCGCGCGGCCGAGCCAATATGCCCAGGAACTCCTGCAGCTTGCCGCCGGGCTGACCGAGCGGCCGCTGTCGCCGCTCGTCGCTGTGCCGATGGCCCGCCGCAGCGGGCTCGAAGATCGGCTCCGCGGCATTCTCGATGCCCGCCGCAGCCGGGCGGCTGTTACCACGCTCGCCATCGGGCTGGCGGTGCTGCTCGCCGCCGCGGCTGTCGGCCCGCTGGCGCTGCTTCGCGCCGCGCCGGGGAGCGAACCGGAGAGTTCACCCGCGCCCGAAAGGCCAGCCACAACCAAGCCAGCC
>JALORD010000052.1 GCA_025459145.1 Pirellulaceae bacterium
TTTCCGTGCGAGAGCCTGGAGAGCCGGTTTGAGATCAAGCGGGTGATCGCCGAGGCTGCGGGCCGGCCCGAACAGCACGCCGTGAACTATGCGATCCTCCGCTCGATGCAGAAGGCCGTGTATGGCCCCGAGGATGTGGGCCACTATGCCTTGCACAAGGAGCACTACTGCCACTTCACGTCGCCGATCCGCCGGTATCCTGATCTCGTGGTCCACCGAATGATCGAAACGCTGGCCCGCGGCAAGCGGCCGGCCGACGACATGCAGCAGATGCTGCTGCTGGGCGACCACTGCAGCGAACGTGAGCAGCGGGCCGCCGCCGCCGAACGCGATCTGGTGAAGGTCAAGCTGCTCTCGTACCTGGCGTCGCGGCTGGGGATGCAGATGGAGGCGGTGATCACCGGCGTCGAGGAATTCGGCCTGTTTGCCCAGGGAACGGAGATGCCGGCTGAGGGGCTCGTGCATGTCGATACGCTCGACGACGACTACTACCGGTTCGACCGCGATACGCACAGCCTGGCCGGCAGCCGGGGGGGCAATCGCTACCGCCTGGGAGACGTGATCCAGGTCGAAGTGGCCCACGTCGACGTCGACCGGCGAGAGCTCGACTTCCGGATCGTCAAGCGCCTGGGACGGGGGAAACGCGTGGCGAGGCCCGAACGCGATTCGCCGCGCGGCCGGCCGTCAGCGGGTCCGCCAGGTTCAGGATCCCGTCCAGCACACAGCGGTCGCGGCGGCAGCCGCGGAGGCGCACGTCGCCAGCCCGGGTCCGGCAAACCGGCGCCGCGACGCGGGCCGCCGAAGAAGGGGCGGAGGTAGATCAATCGCCGAAGAGATTCCTGCTGATCAAGTGCCGGGCAACACCTGCCGGGCGTTCTTGAACTCCAGGCTTTCGATCTGCGCGCCGCTGAGGGCCGATTCGCGGAGTTTTAGCGCGGCCGATTGCCAGGCAAAGAACGCGGCGTGCGAGCCGAAGAGGATGCGGTCCGGCGGCACGTGCGTGAGCCGCTGGGCGAGGCCGGCGACTCCTTCGAGCATTGCGAATTCGACGTACACCGGCCCTGCCGCGATCAGCCGGTCGATGAGGTCGGGCCGCACGGGGCCAAGGGCGTTGAGTAGCTCAAGTCGCAATCCCGGTTTATCGGCACTATCTGGCTGCGGGACTTTCGGCAACAGCTCGACAAGCGGGGCAAGGTCGACGTCGTCGGCCGCCAGCAGCCGCGACTGCGTTCGTGGGTCTTCCATGCGGGCGGCGATCTGCACGACGAGGCTCCGCTCGGCCGCGGCGGCCAGAAGGCGGGCGAAAGCCGGATCGTCGAGCCGATAGTCGTGATAGTTCGGGTGCAGGCGGATCCCCGGCATCGCGTGAACCTCGTGGCAGCGGCGGAGGTCTTCCTCCCAATCGGGAGCGAGCGGGTTCACGGCGCCGAAGGCGCGCAACAGCCCCGCGCCGTGCTCGCGGCACTCGGCTGCCAGCCGCTGGTTCACGCCGGCCAGGTCGCGGTGCAAAAGCGCTTCGAAGCTGCCGGCCCAGGCTTCCGCCACACCGTTCTGTTTGAGCAGCGCGACGAGCTTCGGCGTTTCATCGGCGGGGAGCCGGCGGGTGGGCCAGCGTCCGAGGTAGACGTTCGTATCGACGATCCGCGGAGCAGGTTCTGTTGGCTCTATGGGCTGACTCACAGGCGCACTCCCTTGGCTCGCAGGATCGGGAAGAGCACCCGCCGCAGGTTGGCGCCGAGAATCTTGCGCCGCGCTTCCTCGGGAATCTCGGCCGAGACCACCTTGGCCAGTTGGGAGGCGAAGCTTCGCCCGCCGCAGTCGCTGCCGTAAAGGATTCGCTCGGCACCCAGTTCGCGGACTGCCATCTCGACGAGGCCGACGGTCGGATCGGACCCGGCGGTGTCGATCAGCACGTTGGCGTGCGGGCGGACCGCCCGGATGCCCAGTTCCCAGTTGCCGCCCGTGTGCCCGCAAATGAGCGTCGCCTTCGGATGGCGCTCGGCGAGTTCCGCCAGGTCCGCCGGCGACGATTCGCCGGGCAAGTTGCCGGACGACTTGAGCCAAGTGTGCTGATAAATGGGTGCCTGCAGCTCGGCAGCGCGGCGGACGAGCGAATCGAGCCGCGGGTCATTGGCCCGAACGGCGACCCACAGCTTCACGCCGACGAGCGGGCCGTCCTTCACGGTTCGCTCCAGCTCGCGGAGGCTCTCTTCCTCGTGCTTGGGATTGAGATACGCAAAGCCGAACGCCCGATGATGCCAGTGCTCGAGCGCTTCGATCACCTGATCGTTCTGGCGGCGGAAATCGTCGGGCGCGGGATCCTGCGACCAGGGAAAGCCCATGTAGAAGACGAGCCGCTCGATTCCCATCCGGTCGGCGATCTCGATCATCCGGGCGATCCGCTCGGCCGGCGTTCGCCCTTCGACTCCCGACAGATGACAATGCAGGTCCCAGATCATGGTTGGCCGCTCCGAAGCAGGGCGATAAGGTCGGCCATTTCCTGTTCGCTGATCTTCTGTTCGAGCCCTTCGGGCATCAGCGACTTGCCGCTGGCGGCGATCTCGTCGATTTCGCTCCTCAGCAGCGACTCCTCGCGGTTCTCGGCCCGGCGGAGCGTGATCCCCGCGTCAGTCTCGCTGATGATCAGGCCCGCCAGGACGCGGCCGTCCGTCAGGCGGACGGTGTACTCGAGAAAGTTGGGTGAGACCTCGCGGTTGGGGTCGAGCACGTGAATCAGGATCTCCTGCGGCGAACGGTGTTGAATCGTCGCCAGACTTGGGCCAACGTCGAAGCCCTCGCCTGCCAGCTTGTGGCAGCTCGCGCACTCGCGGCGATAGACCATCCGGCCGCGAGCCGCATCTCCCGAAAGCACGCTGCTCGGTTTTGTCGCGCCGGCGCCGACCAGTCCGAACGCCCGCTCGTAGCGGGCGACAACCTCGCTCCGCGGGCCGAGCGCCACGGCAGCGAGCGCCTTTTGCGCACGCTCGACGAGCGATTTGTCGGGCAGCGCCGCAAGTCGGGCTCGGTGCGGAATCGCGATTTGCGACACGGGAATTGCTGCCTGTTCAAGTGCGGCGACGAGTGCCGCGTTCCAGGCCGCGCGAGCCAAGAGCACGCCGACTGCCTCGTCGCGGAGCGGAGGAGGAAACTGCTTCCAGCGGCGGACTAGCTCGTCGGCGACTTCGGGCTCCGGAAAGCGTCCCACCAGGCCGAGCGCCGAGCGCTGCAGCTCGCGAGGCGCGGTGGGCGACAGCGAGGCGAGGATCGCCGGCCGGGCCTCGGACCAGCCGAAGACGGACACCAGCTCCAGAGCTGCAATCCGCCGCTCGGTCGGCGCGGTATCGTCCGTCGCCCCCTTGGCCGCCGCTTGGGCATACTCTTTGACCCATTCCGCGGCGGGCCCTTCGTGGACCAGCTCGCTCAGCGAGCCCTTGCGGCGCGACAGCCCCTCGCCCAGCCCCGAGAGATAGGCAAACGTCAGCTCGTCGGGCAAATCCGCGGCGGCGTTTTGCAGATTGGTCAGCAATCGACGGGCCTGTTCGCTATCGCGGTTGAGGCCCACCAGCAAAGCGCATTGGCGAGCCAGCTCGCTTCGCCCGCGCTGTTTCGCAGCTGTCAGACGGCCAAACTCGCTTTTGTCGAATCTCGCCACATCCGACCAATCGCGATCTGCCGCCACGAGCGCCGCCCGCATCCAGGGATCGTCGGCGTCGCTCGCGGCGAGCCGTTGCCAGGCAAGACTCGCCCCCGCCTCTTTCACCGAGCCAAGCACCAACGCCGTTTGCAGCCGCACGGAACCAACCGGATGCTGTGCGAGGACTTGTAATCTGGCCGGGTCGAGCAGTTCCGGATACAGCCGTTCGGCCAGGAGAATCGCGTGGCGGACAACCTCCGCATGCGCCTCGGACTCGTCGGCAAAGCCAATCGAGAGATCGCCGGCCGACAGCGCATCGAGGCCGGCCAGCGAATAGAGCGCATGAAGTCGGGCAACCGGATTTTCGCGCTGCTGGACCAATGTGCGTAGCGGCTCGACGGCAGCCTTGTCCTGCCGTTCGACAAGCAGCCGCTGGGCCGTTTCGCGCCACCAGCTATGCGGACTCGCCAGGTGCGCGACCAGCTGGGCGGTGGTCGCCTCGCTCAGCTTGGGCGGCTTGGGCGTAATGAACCCCGGCGGCGCAAGCCGATAAATCCGCCCCCGCTCCATGCCGCTCGGGGCCGGAACCAGTTGTCTCGCGAGCGGACGAACTCTGTATCGGCATCGGCCCGCTCGCTTCGGAACGTGACGCCGTCGCGCGTGAGGACTTGCCGGTGGACGAGGTTCCCCGCGACTTCGCCGATGAACGCGTTGCCGAGGAATTCGGGCGGATACGCTCCGCCCCGATAGATGGTGACGCCGCTGGAACTGGTCCAGTAGCCCGCGCCGATCAGCTCGCTCCGTGGGAGCGCGGCCCCTTCGACCGCCCACCGCTGCGCCCGAAAGAGGCGCCACGGCTCGGGCGGGCTCAGCCGAAACACGCGGAGCTGATCCCCCGATTCGGCACAATCGTGGATCGTGCGCGGCACGACGAGCAGCGGATTGCGGGCCAAGTAGCGCTGCTCGAGCACCACGTGCTGCACGGGATTGCGAATGTTGCAGACGAACCGGTTCCCCCAGTCGTCAAAGGAATTGCCGAACCGCTCGCCGCCGCTGGTCGCTTCCAGCCGCTCGCTCACGGGGTCGATTACGAAGTCGCGTCGGGCGAGTGAAACGGGCGGGTCGCCTGGCCGCTCGGCATGGCGAACCGTGCCGCCGTTTCCCGCTGCCGCGCCGTACAGCCGATTGTCGAGCCCCCACCGCAGATTGTTCATGATCGCCTGGACGTTGTACCGCCCAAAGCCGGTGAAGACCTTGCGCCGAATGTCGGCTCGGCCGTCGCCATCCGTATCCTTGAAGTACCAGATGTCGGGAGCCGCGGCGACGAAGACGCCCCCCTTCCAGCAAGCGACCGACGTGGGCCAGGCGAGCGAGTCGGCAAAGATCGTGCTCCGGTCAAGCCGCCCGTCGCCATCGGTATCGACTAGCATCCGCACCTTGCCGGGAAACTCCGTCGGCTCGGCGTTCTTCTCCTCGGGATACGGATAATCCCGCATCTCGACGACATAGGCCCTACCGTCCTCGTCGTAAGCCAGATCGACGGGACTCGCCACATGTGGCTCAGCGGCGATGAGCTCCATCCGAAAGCCATGTAGTACCTCGAACGACTTTTCCGCCTCGGCGGGCTCGGTCGGAGGGACGCGGGGAAAGGCGGGGAGGTCTGCGGCTGTCGCCCGGGTGCCGCTCGAAAATGTGCCGATCACTGGCTGAAGAGTGGCCAGAATCGCAAGAAACACGACGGCGCGGTAGGGCATGTTGAGAAACCTCCGCCCGCCATTAAACGCCAATCGGCAGGGTGACACAATCGTCCGCGACTACCGTTCACCCGCGCATGAGCAGCAGCCGTTACGCAGATGCACGGCTTGGAGCGGGTCGCGAGTTCGGAGTGGGGCTACAGACGTGCGGCAACCTTCGCCCAGTGATGAACTGGCTGTGGTTCGGCCTCACGTCCAAGCGCCACCCCGCGCGATCAACCTAGGTTGATGGACGTTCCTCCAGACTGCTCAATTTCCTTGAACAGGAATTTCGGTCCAGTCGAGAAGGCAATCGTCAAAAGGCCGCAGGCCATCTCGACGCTTTTAATATGGTTGGTGCCTGTCAGCGAGTTTCGCTCAAACACGTCGTAGTAGTCCTCGCCGTCAGCCAAGTCGTCTGCTGGATCCGGTGGGGATGTTCCCCAAGAAAGAACTCCGTGCTGTACGAAGAATCTGTGCAACGATTCTTTGGCTCTCAGATACCACGCGTAGAGGCTGCTTCGTCTCCTGTCCCCACACCAAGCAGTTTCGTGCATTTGGCGCCGACGAGTTCTCCACTGGTCGTGTTATCGTGCTGTCGCGTGATTTCCATACGCGAATCCCTAGCTAAACCGCCGGCGGACGAGGCCGCGTAGTACGTTGCCGGACTGGGTGAGGTCGGCTCCGCTGGCGCCGCCGTTCAGGTAGGTCGTCTGCGTCGTGCGCGAGCGGCGGAGCGTGAGTTTGTCTTCGCCCCCTTCAAGCTCGACGTACAGCCGTTTTGCACGGCTGTGCTCGATCGTCACTTCATCGCCTCCGCTGCCGGTCTTCACCTTGACCTGCTTGGCAGAGACGTGGTCGAGCTCGATCTCATCCGCCGCCTTGCCCGTGTTGACGATCAGCGTGCCCCCGACAGCAACGTTCTCCAGCGAAATCTTCGCCGTATCCTGCGGATCCTGGATGTGCAGATTGAGCTTTACGGCGGTGTGCTTGATGTCGACAGTGTCTTCGCCACTGCTCATGTACAGGTGCAGATTGCCGCGGACTTCGACCGGGAAATACTGCGTCTCCTCTTCGGTTTCGGGGTCGCTGTCATCGGGCTCGACCAGTTCGGTCTTGAAGCTGATCGTGTCATCGCCGCCGCGGCCTTGGACAATAAGCGACTTGTTGCTCTTGAGGTTGGCCACATCGAGTTGATCGTCGCCGCTTCCCAGGTCGACGTAGACACCTTTGCCGACATACATTCGCGAGCGGACGGGGCCATCGCCCGCGTCGGTGTGGCCCGCCCGGCCGAGTTCGACCGTGTCGTCGCCGTCCCCCATCATGATCGTGAGCTTCTTATCGACGCGGGTGAAGAGATGGTCGACCGCGCCGAAATCGAGCCGGTCGTTGCCAGCCCCGCCGCGGACGATAATGCTGCGGACGCCGGAGAACGCCGCGTCCTCGGCCAGGTCGTTAACGAGCGTCGGCTCGCCGCCGCAGTCGGTCCCGCTGACGATGTGCTTTTTCGTGTTGGCGTCGTAGCGAATGTTGATGCCGTTGCCCTCAGCGTCGCCCAGGATGGTGAGCGTCCCTTCGGTAAGGACGGCTACGACGTTGCCGGCCAGCACCTCGCGCCGTTCGAGGGACTCGTAGCCGAGCGTGCGGGGACGCGGGTGCCGGCCAGTCAGCGAATTGGGAGCCGAACGAGCGCGAGCCGAACCAGAGCGGTCCATACAGAATCTTCCTTGCAGCGTGTGCCGCCGGCGATGACTGTGCGATCGCTGGCGGACCTCCATCAAACGGGCCCCGGCCCATCACTACGACGGTTGCCGCGATCCGGTTCGAGGCGCGGGGATGCTATCGCGCTGGCCACGGGCAACCAAGACTGAAAAGCAGTACGATTTACATGCATGCAAAACGAGCATGCACAAACGGGCGGGCGGACAAGCTGGCGCAGCTGGCTGCCGCGATTCTCATTGCGGGAGCTGTTGCTAGCAACGACGTTCGTCGCGATCGGCTGCTATGCCCTGCGATGGGCTTCGCCCTGGTGGTCGATCGTGCTCTTCTACACGAATGTGATAACGATCGCGGGCGGCCTGCTCGTGGCGATTAATTGGCCCGGGGAGCGGCGGGCTTTCTGGCTGGCGTTTGCCGTCTGCGGGCTCGCTCACTGGCTGCTGGCGTTTCACCCGGGCATTCCGCCACATTATCCGGGCGCGTTCGGAACGCATTGGTTTTCGGCCTGGACGTATCACGGGGTGCGACCGTGGCTGACGGTCAAGCCAGAATCGGTTTCCCTGCGCAAAGTGCTAGAGACCCGCGGTCGCGTTGAGGAGGGCGACGGCGAGTTGCATGAAGGCCCGTACTCGCCTCCCCTGCGGCGGACGCTGAATGCGGGCGAAGATGGTAAGTTCCGGGCATGGGGCGCGGGACCGTTCTACATTCTGGAAGAAGACTTCTGCAACGTCGCCCTTGGATTGTGGACGCTCCTTTTCGGCTACATCGGCGGGCTGATCTCCGTGATCCTGTACCGCTGCCGTGGTCCGGCTGACGAGTTGCGGACCATGTACCGGACCGAATTGCCTGATAATGTCAGTCGAGGCTTGCAGGGGCCTGAGATTCCCCCTGGATGAGGTTTGCGGCAGATGAAACAGCACTAGTTGGCTCTGCGGCGAACTGGCCCCTTCGTGGCAAGCCGCGAGCGTCCCGCGGCTTGGCCAAATCGCCGGGCAATCGTAAAATCCGGTCGTTCCAAGTTGTTTGCTCGCAAAGAGTTTGCGGCAAGTCTGCCGGCGGCAGTTGATCCGCTGGCGGCCCAGTTTTCCCGAGCCTGATAGCCCGCACTTCGGAGCCTCTCCTGATGTCCAGCACCCTTTCCGGGCCGTCGAAGAAGAACACCACCCTCAAGCGGGTGGCGATTCTCTTTGCCGGCGGTCCCGCCCCGGGCGCCAATGCCGTGATTTCGACAGCCGCGGCCTCGTTCCTCCGCAACGAATGCGAAGTGCTGGGCATCCTGCACGGCTATTCGAGTCTGGCCTCATACTCGCCCGAACATCCGCTGGTCGATGGAGAGGCGTACATCAAGCTGACGTCGAAGGTGCTCAAGCGAACCCGTAGTTCGCAGGGGATCATGATCGGCACGGCTCGGACCAATCCGGGAAAGAACATTTCGCATCCGTCGCACCTGGACGATGCGAACCTTTCGGCGCCTCTCCGCCGCGTGTACGAGGGTCTCGTGTCGCTGGGGGTCGACGCCCTGATCAGCATCGGCGGCGACGACACGCTGAAGACGGCGAACAAGTTCAAGATGTTCCAGGATCGCTTGCCGCCCGACGCCAAGCGAATTCCGGTGGTCCACCTGCCGAAAACGATCGACAACGACTACATGGGGATCGACTTCACGTTCGGCTACTTCACGGCGGTCGAGTTTCTGGCAGGCGAGATCCGCAATCTGCTGCACGACGCCGAGGCAGGCCGATCGTACTACCTGGCCGAGTCGATGGGCCGCTCGGCCGGCTGGCTGGCGTATGGGGCGGCGATTGCCGGCGAGGCGAGCCTCGTCATCAGCGTCGAGGACATCATCGGCAGCTACCGAGTGGAGGAGACGACGACCGATCCCGATACGGGCGTCGCCGAAACCCGGCAGGTGATGGACCTCGACCGTGTGATCAACCGGATCGTCAAGACGATGACAGCCCGCGATGCCGAAGGAAAGCCGTTCGGCGTGATTGTTTTGGCCGAAGGGCTCGCCGAGCTATTGCCGAGCAAGTACCTGAAGGGGATTCCCCGCGACGACCACGGGCACATCTCGATTTCGCACGTGAACCTGGGCCGGATGTTTGCCAAGCTGGTGAGCGACACGTATAAGCAGCAGACCGGCAAGAGCCGGAAAGTGACCGGCCTGCAGCTCGGCTACGAATCGCGGTGTGCCAAGCCGCAGGCGTTCGACGTAATGCTGGGGAGCCAGCTCGGCGTCGGTGCGTATCGGGCTCTGGTGGAAGAGGGGCTCAATGGCGTGATGGTCTCGGTTGTGGGACAGCTGCAATTGCACTTCGTCCCGTTCGATCGGCTGATCGATCCGCAGACGCTGGTGACCGTGGTTCGCTACATCGATCCGTCGAGCGATTTCCACCGGCTGGCGAGGTTCCTCGAAACCGCGGTCAACGAGTAGCGCGCCGGAACAAGACGGGGAGCATCAGCCGCCGCCGACGAGGGAGACGACTTCCAGCGTGTCTCCGTCGGAGAGGAGAAACTCGGCGTGGCGGGCGCGGGGGACGAGCTGTAGATTCACCTCGACGGCGACTCCCCGCGACGGCAGCTTGAGCTCGGCGAGCAGTTGGGTGATCGTCACGCCGGGGGGAACCTCGCGCGGTTCCCCATTGACGGTCAGCAGCATGGTGCAGCTTATTCGCGGGGAGTTCTGGAAGCCCCAACACAAGTTCTTGCTAGGGGCCAGTTCTCGAGGGAGAACGTCGTTCTGTTTTCGTCTGTTACTCGCGAATCTCGAGATTGCGAGCCTTGCCGGCAAAGACGAGCTGCATCGGCTGCGACTGGCTGATGCCCGCCGAACTGGCCCCGCGGGCCCAGCCGAACGAATAGGCTGCGAAGTTTCCTGAGTTCGCATCGGCCACGTAGACGAGACATCCCGGCGTGTTGGGATTGCCGCGATAGCGAATGGAGCCGGTCACCAAGCAATACGCGGGCTTCTTCCCCTTCTCGACCGAGATGTCTTTGAGGACGTTCGTGGCAAAGTAACCTTGGACGCCCCGACCGCGGTTGTTGAGCACGTAGCATTTGAGGTCGCCCGTGAGAAAGTCGAGGCAGAACAGCCCTTCGACCTCTTCGTCGACCACGCCCGTGGCGATGGCAAAGGTCTCGTTGCCATGCGAGGCGACGGCCCGGAGCTTGAGTTCGTCTAGTGTGGTCGCGGCGCTATTCGTGCCCGTGCTGCGGCCGAGGAGAACGCCGGCGGTCATCGCGCCGCCGATCGAAAGCCCTAGTGCCAGCCCCAGCCCTACGAGCAACCACGCCTTGCGGCGGCGAATTCGAGACATGTTCCGTTCCTGATTGGAGAAGATGAGCCCCTACGAGTTTCACGCGAAAGCTCGACCGTCGCCCGAGCCGCCGCATCCCTCCCCGGTATCCTAACGAATCGCTGCGGCCAAAGCCAGCGCGAGACGGAGGCCGCCGGAGGCCGCGGACGCTTGCGCTGCCAACAAACTTGCCCACGGTCCTGTCCCCCCTGCCCTCCGACTTCCGACCTCCGATCTCCGCCCCCCGTCCTCGGTCCCCTCCCCTTAGCAATCTGCTAAAACTAACGTCCCAACTCTCAATCAACTCTCCTGAGGAGACCTCTCTCATGTCGACCAACGGCTCGCTGAATCGGAAGTTGCGGATGGCCCTTTGCGGGGGCGGAACCGGGGCGTTTATCGGCCGAGTACATGCGACGGCTGCGATCCTCGATAACCGGGCGGAACTCGTGGCCGGAGCCCTGTCGAGCAATGCCGAGCGGGCCAAGGCGAGCGCCCCGGACTATGACATTCCGGCGGATCGAGCCTACACGTCGATCGGCGAGCTGGTGCAGAAGGAGAAGGCCCTGCCGGCCGACAAGCGGATCGATTTCGTCAGCGTCGCCACGCCGAACCATACGCACTTCGAGATCGCCAAGGCGGCCGTCGACGCGGGATTCAACGTGATCTGCGACAAGCCGATGACGTTCGACCTGAAGCAGGCCGAGGCGTTGGCCGAAGCGGTCGATAAGAGCGGCGTGGTGTTTGCCGTGTCGCACAACTACACCGGCTATCCGCTCGTGCGGCAGGCTCGCGAAATGATCCTCGCCGGCGAACTGGGCGAGATCAATGCGATCCGCTCGAACTACATTCAAGGCTGGCTGCGGACACGGCTCGAAGCGAGCGACCAGAAGCAGGCCGCCTGGCGTACCGATCCGAGCAAGAGCGGCGCGGCCGGCTGCTTTGGCGACATCGCCACGCACGCCTACAACCTGGCCCGCTACATGACGGGCCTCCTGCCGACCGAGTTGAGCTGCCATCTGAAGACATTCGAAGAGGGACGCAAGCTCGATGACTACGGCACGGCGGTGATTCGCTTTCAGAATGGGGCCCTGGGAACCGTGACCGCCTCGCAAATCAGCCACGGCCGCGAGAATGACATGTTCATTGAGATCGATGGCACCAAGGGCTCGCTCGTCTGGCGACAGGAAGAACCGAACGCGATGGTCGTCCGCCAGAACGGGCAGCCCCACAAGATTTACACCCGCGCCGGCGGGCCTTACCTCGGTGGAGCGGCTGGGGCGGCGACGCGAATTCCCAGCGGCCACCCCGAAGGATTCTTCGAGGCCTTTGCCAACGTCTACCGCGCGGCTTACGACGCGATGATCGAGCGGGCCGAAGGCAAAAAGTTCGAGCGGGTGAACACCGTCTATCCAAACGTCAACGACGGAGTCGAAGGGATGTACTTCATCCAGCAGTGCGTCGCCTCGAGCAAAGAAAACGGTCAGTGGCTGCCGCTCTTGCATGGCCGGGCGCGGAAGTAGCGGCCGCGGTTGGCTGATCGGGCGCCGGATGCCACGACGGGGGAGCAGCCGCAGATTTCGCAGATGACGCAGATCGGACAAAGCCAGTAGAACCGCGACATTTACTTGGTTCGATCTGCGTTTTTCAGCGTCATCTGCGGCCGAATTATACCTCCCGATGAGGCGGCACTGGCTCACGCCAGCGGGTCGCGGCCCGGCGCCAGTAGCGTGACGCCATTGCCCGCCACGCCTGGATAGATGCACCGGCCGCGATCGAGGCGGACCCCCGTAGCGATGTCTTGCGCGAGGAGCACCGCGCCGTCCATGTCGACGTAGTCGAGG
This sequence comes from Pirellulaceae bacterium, assembly GCA_025459145.1. Lineage (GTDB taxonomy): Bacteria > Planctomycetota > Planctomycetia > Pirellulales > Pirellulaceae > CAYLLN01. Next base: position 12,224 of record JALORD010000052.1, read on the forward strand.
AGCGGCAGCAATTGCGCGATGGCCGAGATACCGACCGTCGACTCGGTCATGCAGCCGACCATCACCGAGAGGCCGAGCCGGCGGGCCTCGGCAATCATCCGCCGAGCGGGAGTGAGACCGCCGCACTTGACGAGCTTGATGTTCACGCCGTGAAACAGCGGGGCGCATCGCGGCACATCCGTCTCGGAGATGCAGCTTTCGTCGGCCACGATCGGCAGCGCCGCTTGGGCCTTGACTGCCGGCATTTCCGACCAAGCGTCGCGCGGCAGCGGCTGTTCGATGAACTCGACGCCCAGTGCCTTCAGCTCGTGCGAGTTCCGAATCGTCTGCTCGGCGGTCCAGGCACAGTTGGCGTCGATGCGGAATGTCGCCGTCGTGTGCTTGCGCAGTTCGCGGACGATCTCGAGGTCCCGGTCGGTCCCCAGCTTGATCTTGTAGATTGGCCAACCGGGGAACTCGTTCATCTTGGCGACCATCACGTCGATCGAGTCGATCCCGATCGTGTAGTCGGAGTCGGGAATCTTGTCGGTCGAGAGACCCCAGAGTTTCCACACCGGCTGCCCCTGGAGCTTCCCCCACAAGTCGTGGGCCGCCTGGTCCAATGCACAGAGGGCGAACGGGTCGTCAGTCAGATGCGGCTGGCACTGGGTCCAAAGTTCGATCGGATCGGCGAGCGTTGTGCTTGCGAGCAACTCGCGGAGGCCCGCGAGATCCCGCGCCATCCGCTCGATCGTAAAGCCGTAGTAGTTGTTGCTCGTCGCTTCGCCGTAGCCGCTGACGCCGTCCTGGGTCAACTCGACGACCAGCGTCGGCTGGCTGGTGATCGACTCGCGGGAGATCGTGAACGTGTGGGCGAGCGGCAGGTCGTAGGCATGGAGCGTGAGTTTCATCACGGCTTTATGGCATCGAGCGGGACGCGCCGCAATCGGCCTTCCGGATTGCCAGCGATCGCGGCCGCGCCGGTGGGGAGTACCGCGAGCGCGTGCAGCCAATTGCCATCGGCTGCCACCAAGTCAGTCTGATCCAGGGTCGCGGGGTCGATCGCCACCAAACGGCCATCTTCGCAGGCCGCCAGTACGTGCGAGCCGCTCGGCGTCCAGGCGATTGCCGTGGGGCGAACCGGGAGGCGAGCAAACCGGACCAGGCGGCCAATCGCCGGTTGCCAGAACCGGACTGTCCGGTCGGCCCCGCACGACGCGACCATCGCCGGCCCGGGATGCTCGCCCGGGCGGACAGCCAGATCGCGAACGGCAGCGGTGTGATTGTCGAGCGTGCGGCGAACCTGGCCAGTCGCCGGGTCGACCACGCGAATCGACTGATCGACGCCGGCCGAGAGCAGCAGATCACTCGCCGGCAGCCAGCAAGCGACCAAAGCCGCGGCGGAATGCGGCTCGACAATCCGCGGCTGAATGTTTTCAACCTTCTCGCCGCCGACTGCAAACACACGGACCTTACGATCGGCGCACGCCGCAGAGAGCTGCTCGCCGTCTGGGCTCCACGCGACCGAATAGACGACGTCGCCACCGGCCGCCAGCGACCCGCGGAGCGTGCAGACGGGCCAGTCCCACAGTTCGATCGTTCCCTGTTCGGCCGGCGTCCCCCCAGCCATGGCCAGCCGTTTGCCATCGGGCGAAAATGCGAAGTCGTGGACATTCACGAGCTTCGTCGGCAGCGTGCGCACGACCTTCAATTCGTCCGCAGAACGAACCTCGACGCCCGCCTGCGAACCGACGAGGAACTGCGTCCCGTCGGGCGACACTTCTAGCGCTGTAATTGGCGGCGCCGAACAAACGACGAGAGCGAGGAGGGCGAGTCTCAAGTTTCAAGCTTCGTGTTTCAAGTGTCCGGCACAGAACCAACTGACCACTGACAAGTGATCAATGACGAGTGACAACTGACCAAACCTACCCCAACAACTCCCGCACGACTTTCCCATCCCGACTGACATGCACCGGCCGGCCATCCGCCGTGTGCAGGAGCGTTTGTGGATCGATCCCGAGGAGCGTATAGATCGTCGCGGCCAGGTCCGCCGGTGTGATCGGGCGATCTTTCGGGCTCTCGCCGGTCGCGTCGCTCGATCCGATCACCTGTCCGCCGGGAACGCCGCCGCCAGCGAGCAGCACACTGAAGACCCGCGGCCAGTGGTCGCGGCCTCCCTGCGTGTTGAGTTTTGGCGTGCGGCCGAATTCGCCCATTACGACAACGAGCGTTTCGTCGAGCAGCCGGCGATCGACCAGATCGTCGAGCAAGGCCGAGAGGGCCAGGTCAAGCGATGGGACGAGGCCGACCGGGACCTTGGCACCCGTGAAACCCTCTTTCAGCCGGGTGTACAAGTTTTGATGCGTATCCCAGCCGGGAAAGTTGACGGTGACAAAAGGCACATCCGCCTCGATCAGGCGGCGGGCCAAGAGCGTGCTCTGGCCGATGGTCCGCGGTCCATAGCGGGCCCGTGTTTCCTCGCTTTCGCGGGTCAGGTCGAAGGCTTCGCGAGCCTGGCGTGAGGCGAGCAGTTCAAATGCCCGGCCCAGCGGAGGATCGCTTTCTTGGACTTGCTCGCCGGCCGGTGTTGTCAGTCGATCGAGCGCGGCCAGGTATTCACGCCGGCGATCGATTCGCTCGGCGGAGATCCCCGGATAAAGATCGAGATCGGCGACGCGGAAGTTGGGCTGGGCCGGATCGCCGCCGACCTCAAACGGCCGCGTTTCGCCCGGAAGGTAACCATTGCCGCTGGGGCGGTTTCCCCCGACGCCAAAATTCGGCACGGCAATGTGCCGCGGAAGCTGCCGCGGCTGGCGATCGAGATGGGCGACGACCGAACCGAGCGACGGGTACTCAAGAGCCGGCGTCGGCGGATAGCCGGTCAGCAGGTAGTTCGTCCCCAGGTTATGTTCGCCCAGTGGCGACGTGACCGAGCGGACAATCGCGGCCCGGTCCATCCGCTCGGCCAATTTCGGCAGCGACTCGCAGATCGCAATCCCGGGCACACGCGTCTGGATCGGCTGAAGCGGCCCGCGTACCTCGGCCGGCGCGTCGGGCTTCAGGTCGAACGTCTCCAGATGGCTCGGCCCGCCATCGAGCCAGATCAGGATGCACCGTTTGGCTGTAGCTTTCCCGACGTGGGGCGCCGCGACCAGCGGCGCGGCAACACCTACCCGCGGCAGCGCCAAATGCGACAGTCCCAGCCCGAGCGCCGATAACGCCCCGACGCGCACAAACTCCCCTCGGGCGACGCCGTCACAACGGTAGTACGAATCGTGCTTCATCTTGTCGCCTAGGGAAGGGAATCTCTGATGCCGCAACGAGGGATCACGGCATCGACGCCTGCTTCATGATCTCCTCTTGAGCCCGTCCGAATCAAGGCGGAAAGGCCGGTGGGCCAAATTACTCCGCCTCCCCCTTCGGCAGCAGATCGTTGAGCGACCAGATTTTGACGACATCGGTCATTGCCGCCTCAGTAGCTATTTTGCAGCTGTCGGGCGAGACGGCGAACTTACTTACTCGATTCCAATGTCTGTTCAGCAGCGGCGTCCTGTCGAAACGTGGGAACGCCGAGCGGTTCGTCTGCCGGGACAATCTCGGCCGCTTCTGCGGAGCTCGCGCCGGATGGGCCTGCGTCGTCTGGGCCCGCGTCTCTTAAGTCCGCGCCAGTTATGTCCGCCGGCTTGAAATTTGCGGGTAGGGGGACGACCGGCTGTCCCTTCCCCGACCACAAGTCGTCATTGGCACGCGGATCGGGCTGGTCCGATTCGGGAGGCTTGTTGCGGTCGAAATAAAGAACGCTGCCGACGCCGACCAGAGCCGCGAGGGCAAAGAGACTTGCTACCCATTGAAACTTGGACATGATTCCCGCCTATTTTCTGCCGAGTGAGGCGCTCGCCTGAATCTTCGACGTCTATAAGATATCAGGGATTCGGTCGCGGGACCGCCGGCGAACCGGATGCCGCATCACTGGGTTGGTTCTCCTCCGCCGCCGGCTCGAGATCTTTCAGCGACCAGATTTTGACGACGTCGGGATCCACGGCGACGCTCGCCAGCTTTTGGCCGTTTGGCGAAATGGCAATCGCGCCGATCGGGGACCAGTGTCCCGGCAACGGTTTCAGCCGAACCTTCCGCTCGACATCGAACAATTCAATGGCATAGACCCGGCCCGTCGGAGGTGCATCGGGCACCACCGCCAGCAGCCGCCGGTCGGGCGAGAGGACCGCCTGCCGGAAGGGCCGGCCGATGCTGGGCAACATGGTCTCCGGGTCCTTCCCATCGGCCGAGTAGCGCACGAGGCACTCGCGCGGTCCCTTCATTTCGGTGGCCATGGCCCAGATGCGTCCTTCCTCGTCGATGTCGACGACTCGGCGGACCACGAAACTCGGCGGGGGGCGATCGCGCATCGTCGGAAAGCGGATGAGCTCTTCGCCGCTGGCCGGATCGACCACGACAATTCCCGCGGGATCGTTGATCGCCAGTTGCTTGCCGTCGCGGGAGTACAGCAAATCGGCGCGTGGCGACGCCAATTCGATCTCTATCGGCGTGGGCTCCTCGGCCGCGAGGTTAAGTACTTTCACCTTCTGTCCGACGCGCCAAGCCAACTCCGTCCGACTGGGATGAATCGCCAGGGATTCGACAGGCCTGGCTTCGGAGATCACTGCCACCTGGTCCGGGTTTTTGAGGTCTGCGAATAGCAGCCCAGTAACCGGACCGCGAGCGGCCGCCATTGCCACCAACTTCTGCCGATTGTCGAGGGCTATGACCCGCGAGATCCCGCCGGGATGGGGTATCTCATCGACGAGTCGGCCGGTCCGGGGATCGATGAGCGCTGCCGCGCGGGCGCCCTGGACTTGTCCGACCCAGACATGCTGGGAATCGTCGGCAAAGGCCAGCGCCGAGACACCCGTCAGGCCGTGCCAGAACTGCGACTCTTCGCCGCGGGGGAGGACTTGGATGTCGGCCCATCGCTGGAACTTGATGTGGTCCAGAGGCCAGACAAAAACCTTGTGCGCCGGGTCGAACGGTCCGACGAGCGGCTTAATCCGCTTCGCCAGTTCGTGATCTTGATAAAGGAGCGAGATCAGCGCGGCAAACTGCACCATATGCGGCAGCTTCTCCTTGCGGCGGAGCAGGACGTCGGCCGCTTTCAGGAGTTTGTCGCGGTCGTAGTGCCCCCAGCGGATCGTCACCGGATCGTTCCGCTCGTAGCGGTGAACATGGAGGGCCACCAGTCCCATGAACTCGAGGCCGTCGTCCCCCGCGAGCAGCGAGGGAATCTCGTTGGCAAAACGTTCGACATCGCCCGGTCCTCCGCCCCACCGCGGCATGAGCGAAATCGCCAGTTGCTCGTACAGGGGATAATAGTAGGGATCGAGCTTTCGGCCCGCGTTGAACCACGACCGCATCTTCTCGGGTGGAGCGTCCTGGGCCATACCGATGAGGAGCCGCAGGCGATGGGCCTCGCCGTCGTCGACCCCCAGTTTAAGCGCCTTCTCGAGCAAACGAAGGGCTTCATCGAGCCGCGTGTGGAACTTGGTCCAGCCTTCTTCGGTGACTGTGCCGGCCCATCCGCCGCCGCGGGCTTCCCAGGCCCAATTGATGTGAGCTTGCGCGAGCACCAAGAGCGGGCGTGGCGAATCAGGAAATTCGTCTCGCCACTTGCCCAGTTCGGCGCAATGGCTGGGGTAGTCGGGCGATTCGGTGAAGTTCGGATTGGACACCAGCAGATATGCGTCGGCCAGGGCGTGCATTTGATCGAGATTGGACTTTTCCTGGCGTAATTCCCGCAGCAACTTCTCGACTTGAGACCAAGGGGCGTCCCCTTTGCGGACACCGCGCTGGGACGGTTCTTTGCCCGGGTCCTGCGGCGGAGGATTCGGCGGCGTTGGTGCTTCCGGCTCCGCACCTTGCTCGGCCTCGTCCGCAGGCGCCGACACGGGCTGATACATACCGTTCAACGTACCGATCGATGCCGGGCGGCGGTCCTTTCCTTCGCCGACAAACTGCGGCCCGCCGAGAACGCGTTCCGCGGGACTGCGTGTATCCGCCGCCGGACCGCTGGCGCTCTCGTTCGCCGGCGGCGCTACGCTGGGACTGCTCGCCAGCGTCGGCGCATAAGGCTCGGGCAGGGGAATGGTTGGCGTTTGCTGCTTGCCTTCAAAAAACAGTACGAACCCAACACCGGCTAGCGCCGCGACGGATAAGACCGCGGCAACCGTCTGAAAGCGGGACATGGGGAGTCTCCGAGAGGCAGAATCGCAGCGACGAATCGTGCAAAGGTGATCTGTGGAGAGGCGGGACACGGGGCGAGAACTCGCCTGCGAACGGGCCCGCGAACGACCTCAAAGTTGTAACATCCTCGGGGGGATGTTTCCATCCTTTTATTGTAGAGCGCGCCGGTTTTTCGAGGGACCGCTTGGCGATCCGGATATTCGCCGTTTTGTAACGGCCGTTTGAAGTGGTCGCGCCCCAGGAGGATGATGCACGGGTCCGTCGGAATGCGTCCGGCGGATCGCGCTGGCCGGCGGAGCATATCCGCCCGCGCGCTTCGAGCACCAACGGGAAACTGACATGGGACGAACCGACCGAAGGGTGCTGCTGGCCCTGGTGGCCGCAGGAGTGATCATGGCAGCCGGGGCGGTGCTGTACTTTGCCAACATTTGGTGGCTGAGCGGGATCGTGACGCTCTCGATCGGCGCATGGCTGGCGGGCGTACTCGGCGCCCTCTACGGCGATCCCGCCCGGCGACCGGTGCTCATCGCGGCGCTCGCGGCCAGCTTGCTCTATGTGACGTTCGCCCTCGGGCCCTGGTTCCGGTCGCAGGTCAGTCCGTGGCTTTTGACGACGCGGGGCCTCGCGGCGCTTGAGCACAACGTCTTTCAGCGGCCGCGGGCGGATGTCGTGCTCACGTATCCCGTGCAAACCAACCCTTACGGATCGATGGGATCGACAGCGATGCCGTTGGGAGGCTGGCCGACGGGAGGCGGCTCGACGCTAATTACGACGACCAATGTCACCGGCAGCGTCGTGTGGGCGGTGCCGACCGCGAATATCCCGGCGGGGGCGGACTTGCCCGCCACGACGCTCGTACAGGTGGGACACTGGCTCTGCGCCTGGATCGCCGCGGGAATCGGCGGTATTGCAGTCACGTGGGCGCGCCGCCGAGCCAGCCGGCGAAGTGCCGCGGCCTCCGAGCCAGACGCCGCTGTCAACGACGTGAGCCGTTTGGCTGGTAACGATGGTGCCTCGGAGGAGCAGCGATGAGGTTCCGCTTCTCGCTCCTGGGCCTTCTCGGCCTGACGACGCTCTGCGGATTGGCAGCCGGGGCACTCGTTCAGCCCAGTTCGCTGTGGCTGAGCCTGATCGTGTCGCTAACGGCGCTGGCGATCATCGTGCAGACCGTACGGGTGCTGCTGGAAACTGGCACCGCACGCGCCGCGGCTGTCGGCTGGCTGCTGTTTGCCGTGAGCTATCTGGCGATCGCCCTGGGACCGTGGCTGAGCGCGAACCTCGGCGGCCAACTGGCGACGTCGCGAGGGATCGATTTTGCGATTGCGCGGACTGAGCAGGTCGTTGACTTGGACTATTACCGAGGTGGTGGATATCAGATTCCCCAATCGAATGTAAACGGGGTTGACAATCCCAACACCACATGGATCGACATCAACTATCAGATTGTGTCCGCCAACCAACTGGCAACCAATGTTGCCGCTGTGCCGGGACTCGAACACCGCCAGCTCTTCACCCAATCCGCCCACTGGCTGGCGGCCTGGGTCGCCGGCTGGCTGGGAGCGGCGATCGCCGTGCAACTGGCCTCGCGGCGGGCCAAGCCTGCGGTATACGGCTCTCGTGTCGGCCAATGACTCCTGTCAGTGGTGGTCCCGCGAATCAGGGTCTGCCAATAGCGGGTGCATACCGCTCCACCTGGGAGTCCGAGCACACTTCGCACAACGCGTTATCTTTTCAGGACTTGCGACATTTTCATTGCATTGACACCACCCCTTTGGAGGTTACCGTTTCTGTCACTGAGGGGCAGCACATCTACAGTCGGACGTAAATATTCGATATTTTTCCCATCGCGCTACTTGCAATCGGCGTTTGCCTCCCTACATTAGCGGCACTTGCAGACCTTCTCTCGGGTTTCCTCTCCCATTTTCCCGCAGTTGCCACTCCACCTGTGGAAGCGGACGCTCGCCAAACTTGGGTTCGGGCCCGACAGCAATCGGCAGATCGCCACGACGAACCGCAGCGGCGGGCGGCGGTTTCGGCAGCGGAGCTTGCGGGTGGAGTCGTTGGAGAGTCGGGCCATGCTGACCACGGTTTCCGTGAGTGCGGTCGAGCCGTCGTACATCGAAGGGGACACGGCGTACTTCTACGTCACGGTCGAGAACGCTCCGAACTCCGGTTCGCTCACGTTCGAAGCGACCGGCGGCCCCGCCGGCCCAACGACCGGGACGGTCGAGTATCCGTCCGGCGGCACCTCGGCCTACATCGGCGTGCCCACCGTCGACACGACGACACCCGATGACGGCTACACGCTATCGCTCACGATCACCGAACTTACCGGCAGCCCGAGCGGCCCGTTCGGCAGCGCGCAGACGGAGATTTTGGATAACGATGGCGGCAGCGGACCGAGTGGGCCTTCGGGGCCATCGGGACCGAGTGGACCAACCGGTTGCACCGGATCGACTGGTTATGGTAGCGCCATAATAGCAGAAGCCGCTGCTGTTGGGTCGCCTGTTTACACAGTGTCGTCGCCAGGCCAAGGTTCCGTCACATTCGCCATCGCAGGAGGGAATACAGACGGGTACTTTTCGATCGACAGCAATGGAATAGTCGAGGTGGCCGACTACATCTTAGTTGACGCAGAGGAAGTCTTCACCCTGGAAATCGTCGCCACAGCAGAGTGTGGAACGCACACATTCTTCCTGGATGTGACCGTCCTTCCAATCGTCGTTGATGTCTACCCGGCTGCCGAAGAAAGCCCCTTTGGATTTCAGCACGATCACTATGACGCGACGCCTACGAGCTTAGAAGACTTCTGGATCCTACCTGCCCCTCACGTCATTCATGTAACATTGCCATACGTTGCAAATCCATCAGACTATGAGATTGAGATTTGGGATGGGAC
>JALORD010000398.1 GCA_025459145.1 Pirellulaceae bacterium
AACTTGTTTATAGAATGGTCATTGTATTACCTGTAGGCTGCGAAGTTGTCAGCCTAACACGCAAGTCAGTGTTTGTCGTAACTCGTTTTGCGTCAGCTGCTTCGTGGATTTGCCAGAGTGTTGTTGGGTGATAGGTTGTTTCAGCCTAGCGCTCCTCACGATCGCGGCAGGGTGGCTGGGGTTGATCGGCCGCTTGTTGGCATGCCATTCTACGTGCTCGTTGCCCGCCGATCGCCCCCGGCGCGCCGCAAGCCGGCAGCCGAGGCAGATCAGCGTCGTGTGTCACGTTCACGTGCCCGCGGGCACTCTACTACACGGTACTTGGCAGCAATCGTTCTCAGGTTCTGCCTCCACTCGCTCCCTTGCACTGCCGGATTAAGCCCGCAGTGGCAGGCCGCGGACCAGACTCGCGCTCGGCTTACGCACGTTCGATCGGCCTGAATTGCCCTCGATACTCGACGGCTGCACTTTGAGGGGGTGCACGCCAGAAGGGAAAGGCAGTGACGGAAGTCGTTGCGGGGCTTGGACTTTCCACGAGAGGCGGGAAATGCTGGCGAGGGCGAAAAATTGTTTGGGTTTTTGCGATTTTTCATAAGTCGTTGTGCGAGCGATGTTTGTGGCCAAATTGGCTCCAGCCGCGAGAGGAGGTTGTGGTATACTCGCAGCCCGGCGAAACACTCGGCGGCGAGCTGCCTCCGTCTTGGTGGTGCGAGGGTGCAAAGCGTGGGATGCCGTGCATTGTCTCGGACTTGCACGTCGACGCGGAATTGTCGAAGCATGGCTTCGACCTACGCCGTGGGCGTTGCCACCTTCTCGCAGCGCCCTGTGCCCGGCAGGCAAAGGCCTGCCCTGGTCGAAAGGACCGATGCAGTCGCTGCGATCTTTGACAATTCGTGACAGGTTGCCTGCCGGTGAACCCGCTTTTGACGTGGTTGCTGGTGCTTGGTTGGGCGCAGGTCTCTTGTTGGGTGCAGGTCTCTGGCCCCGCCCCGGTGTCGACCAGATCGCAACAAGGTGAACATTGTGTTAAATAACGCCCCGGTGCTCAGTCGAACGCTTCGCCGCAAGTCGCGGCTGGAACACGACTTGCAGCATCGCTTAACGCCGCTCGCGGTCGCGGGGGGCCCCGAGAGCGCTCAGTGTTCAGTCGGAATGCTCCGCGTTCAGCTGGTTGGGCGCGCGGGTCTCTGAACCACGCCCCAGCGCCGACCGCAGGTCTGGTGGCCTTACGCACGGTTCAAGACCTGCGGTCAGGAGGTTGGAGAGATCGGAGACCTGCGCCGAGCCGTGATCCGCGCCGAACCGTGTCGACCAGATCGCAACGAGGTGAACATTGCGTTAAATAACACCCCGGCGCTCAGTCGAACGCTTCGCCGCAAGTCCCGTTTGGAAAACGACTTGCGGCATCGCATAACGCGGCTCGCTCGTGCGAGGAGCCCGGGAAGCGCTCAGTGTTCAGTGTGAATCGCAGATTGGGCGCCGGTCGCTGCCCCCGCCCCGGCGCCGTGGATCGCTTGCCGCAGCTTGCCGAGCGCCGGACCCCACTTGGCGAGCGAATCGCGAAGCGCCTGGGGTGATCCGCGTCGTGATCTTGGAGTTCCAAATTTGGCTGCGCCAGCCGCACCCACCAATTCAAGTGGTTTATGCGCCAGCATAGCAAGTCTTTTCAAAGCATCCTTGTGGATTCTGCGAGGCCGCTCGATGGCATAGCGATTGCTCTCTTGTCTCCAGCCGGATAATGACTGTCAGGCTGTCGCTACCGGTGTAGCGATTTGGCACCAACCCGGAAATTCTGTGAGTTCACCGACCCTGAGACAAAACTTGGGGCTCGGCGAACGAACAACATAGAGCGAGATCACAAGACCTATGCTGACCTATAACCTCGGACTACTGCTCTTCACGGCGCCCGCGCTGATCCTGGCGATGATCGCGCAGTGGCGGATCAGTTCGGCCTACGCGCGGGGTTCGCAGATGCCCGCGCGGATGAGCGGCTTTAACGCGGCCCGGCGGATACTCGACGGGGCGGGGCTCACACATGTGGAGATCGAGCCGACGCCGGGCCATTTGACCGATCACTACGACCCGCGGCACAAAGTGTTGCGGCTCTCCAGCGAAGTGTTTCACGGCCGCTCGCTGTCGGCGGTGGGAATTGCCGCGCACGAGGCGGGGCACGCCATTCAAGACGCCGTCGGCTATATGCCGCTGGTGATTCGCAATTTTGCGGTTCCGGCGGCCAGCTTTGGCAGCAGCGCTGGCATGATCCTGCTGATGTTGGGCTTACTACTCAACTTCCAGTGGCTCTTGCTCGTCGGCATCGTGCTGTTTAGTGCGGTGGTGGCGTTTCAGGTGATCAACCTGCCGGTGGAGTTCAACGCGAGTTCGCGGGCCAAGCTGCTCCTCGTCGATCAGGGAATCGTCGACGACCAGGAAATGGGTCCGGTGAACAGCGTCTTGAACGCCGCCGCCCTGACGTATGTCGCGGCGACGCTACAGGCGATCCTGACGCTGCTGTACTTCGTGATGCGGTATTCGAGCGACCGGCGGTAGGCGAGGCGGCGACGCGCGACGCGCTGTGTGGGCCGAAACCGTGCTTCGACAAGCTTTGCCGTCGGCGGCTGCGCTGCTGACGATGCACGGCATCGTCCTACGACGCTAGTGACCGCGCGGCTCGCCCTTTTCACGCCGACTGGTACTTGCCGAAGATCATCCGGCCGGCCGATGTCTGCAGCACGCTGGTGACGCTGATTTTCACTTCCTTGCCCACCCACTCGCGGCCCCCTTCGACGACGATCATCGTGCCATCGTCGAGATAGCCGACTCCCTGGCCGATTTCCTCGCCCGGTTTGACGATTCGCACCGCGAGCGTTTCGCCCGGCAAGAACACCGGTTTGAGCGAGTTGGCGATGTCGTTGAGGTTGATCACCTGCACGTTGTGCAGCCGGGCGACCTTATTCAGATTGTAGTCGCCCGTGACGATCTTTCCTTCGAGGTGCTTGGCCAGGAGGACAAGCTTCATATCGACCGGCTGTCCGGCAAATTCGGGCAAGTCGCGGTCGTAGATCTTCAGATCGACACCATCGTTGTTGCGCAGACGATTCAAAATATCGAGGCCCCGGCGGCCGCGGGCCCGCCGCAGCTTGTCTCCCGAGTCGGCGATCCCCTGCAGCTCGGACAGGGCGAACCGAGGCATGATCAGTTGATTGTCGAGGATGTTCGTCTCCACGAGATCGGCAATCCGGCCGTCGATGACGACGCTCGTATCGAGGACGTAGGGCTTGAGCCCCTTCACTTCCTTGGCAAACTCGACGTACGGAATGATGAACCGAAAGTCGTCCTTGGTCTGCAAAAGCAGGCTGATGCACGCATAGCAGAGGACCATCCCCACGATGATCTGGATCGCGCCGCGGAGCAGCGTATTGTCCTTGCCCGGCTCCAGCGGCTGGATCAGCGGCGTCAGGGCGAGCATCAGGATGTACGTCAGGAACGCCCCGACCGCGAGCCCGAAATAGACCGCCGAGATGATGTCGATCTGCTTGCGGGGGATGAAAATATCGAGCCCGAGCACGACCACCGCCAGCAACAGCACCCCGATAAACGCGACCCACGGCAGCCACGGCAATCCTCGATCGCTCGCCAGGCCGACCATCGCCGTGGCAACGCCGATCGCAACCAGGATGAATGCGATCCGGAGAACAAGAAGCTGCATATAGGTCAGATTGATTGATGCGAAGCGACCGCAGCGCACCGGACCCGCCCGGAGCGGTGGCCAAGGTTCGTCGGAGTCAAACCACCACTATACAAACCAACTCCCCAAAGGAACTACCCCCCTGAGGGATGCTGAGGGGGCTGTTACGAAGTAGGCGAATTGTGGCAAGCGTAGGACTTGGCCCGGCGGCAAGCGTGTCGCGCACCCCCGACCTTAGCCGCCCATTAGCCGAATCCCGAAGTGCTGGGCCCCGATCTGTACGCAGTAGCGGTCGGTCATGCCGGCCAGATAATCGGCAATCGCTCGGGAAATGCCTACTGCCTGGGCCCGGGTCTGAAACCGCGGGGGCAATAGCTCGGGCCGCTGGCGATACCCGGCGAACATCGTGCGCAGGCGGTCCTGCGCCTCGGCCCGGACGGCCACCAGCCGGGCATGGCGATACACCCGTTCGTACAGGAATCGTTCCAGCTCGAGCTTCTGTTCGGCCAGCCCGCTCGAAGGGCGGACGACCACCGGGTGCCGACGGACCTCCTCGGCCGATTGCGGCGCGAGCTGGGCGAGCCGGCTGCCGGTCTCGCGCAAGAGATCGCCCACCTGTCGATCGAGCAGTTCGTGAACGACTGCCTTGCGGAGCAGGTCGTCGCGCAGATCGGCATACCGCCGCCGCACCGCCGCCAGCGACTCGCGGACCAGCGAGTTCTCGGCCAGTTCGTCGATCGTCACCAGGCCGAGCTTTACGGCATCGTCGGTATCGTGCGCGTCGTAGGTCATGCTGTCGGCCGCTTCGACGACCTGCACTTCGAGCAGCGGGCCGACCTGGCCGGCGCTCGGCGGCGCGTGTTTGGCGGCGCGGGTCGCCTGGCCGTCGAGGACTTCCTGCGACAAGTTGAGTCCCGGAAACGATGGGTACCGCGACTCGAGCTCCTCGGCGATCGTCAAGGCGTAGCGATTGTGCGAGAAGCCCCCTTCGCCGCGGAGGCACTCGTCGAGGGCGTCTTCACCGGCATGACCGAAGGGCGGATGGCCGATGTCGTGAAACAGAGCCAGTGCTTCGACGAGATCTTCGTTCAGCCGCAGCGCCCGGCCGATCGTGCGGGCAATGGAGGCGACCTCGTGCGTATGCGTGAGCCGCGTGCGGTGATAGTCCCCCATGTCGCCGGTAAAGACCTGCATCTTGCCCGAGAGCCGGCGGAAGGCGCTGCTATGGACGATCCGATCCCGATCGCGCTGGTAAGGCCCGCGGTAGGGATGCTCGGGCTCGGGATGTCGCCGCCCGCGCGACGCGGCGCTCGGCATGGCATACGGAGCGAGCAGCGCGGCTTCGCGCTCGGCAGGGGTCGGCAAGCGAGATGGAGAAACTGTCACCGGAGAGGAAAGCCTGTAAAATTTCGAGTTGTTCAATTCGATAGATTATCCCGATTACTGCAGGTTGGGATATGTCGAGAAACGAAGCGCCAAACGCGGCAGCGGCGGGGCGGCAGTCCTGGTGGTGCTGATCGTCGGCCTCGGCTTGTTGCCGCTCGTATACACGCTGTCG
>JALORD010000399.1 GCA_025459145.1 Pirellulaceae bacterium
CGGGCTGAACAACCTCGGCGAAGTGCCGTTCCGCGAAGTGTTCATTCACCCCAAGATTCTCGACGGCTATGGCGAGACGATGAGCAAGTCGAAGGGGAATGGCGTCGATCCCCTCGACATCGTCGACAAGTTCGGGGCCGACGCCCTCCGTTTCGGCCTCGCCGCCCTGACGACCGAAACACAGGACGTCCGGATGCCGGTGCAGTTCGAGTGCCCGGCCTGCCAGGCCCTCGTCGACCAGACCAAGAAAAACCGGGAACTGCCGCGGGTGGCCTGCACGAAGTGCGGGAAGGAGTTCAGCACGCAGTGGGCCAAGACCGACGCCGACAAGGCCCTGCCCCGCGCCGCCGTCGTGAGCGAGCGATTCGAGGTCTCGCGCAACTTCACGAACAAGTTATGGAATGCGGCCCGGTTCGCGCTGATTAATTTGCAGGACTACGAGCAAGTTCAAAGTTCACAGGTCAAGGTTCCAGGTTCGAATGCAGGCAACCTTGAACCTGGAACATTGAACCAGGAACTGACCGTCGAAGACCGCTGGCTCCTCTCGCGCCTGGCGACGGTGACCGATAGCGTCACGAAGTCGCTCAAGGCGTATCACTATGCCGAGGCGGCGAAGGAGCTCTATGACTTTGCCTGGGACGAGTTTTGCTCGTTCTATGTCGAGATCGCCAAGGCCCGGCTGTCGGACGAGAAGTCGAAGCCCACGGCCCAGCGCGTGCTCGCCCACGCGCTCGATGTGCTCTTGCGCCTGTTGCATCCGATCATGCCGTTTATCACCGAGGAGGTGTGGCAGCTTCTGAACAAGGTTGCGCCACAGCGGGGCCTTGGAACGACCGCGACCACTGGTCGCAGCTCTGAATGGCTCATCACCGCGCCGTGGCCCGAGGCAGACCTGTCATGGCAGAACCCCGAGATCGAGGCCCGGTTCAAGCTGTTTCAGCAGGCGCTCGGCGCAATTCGCGAAATCCGCAGCCGGCAGAATATCACGACCAAGACGCCGCTCGAATTTGCCGTGAAGTGCAACGCCGAGGCGGCCGCACTGCTCGGGCCGATGGCGCCGTACTTCCAGTCGATGACGAACGCCACAGCCACTGGCTTCGGCACCGACGTCGCGATTCCGCCGACGCACGCCAAGACGGCCCTGGCCGGCATCGAGATCTATGTGGACCTCGCCGGCTCGATCGACGTGGCCGCCGAACGGGCCAAGAACGAACAGCTCGAGCAAAAGCTCGTCGGCTTCATTAAGGCGAAGGAAGGGAAGCTGTCGAACGAAAGCTTCGTCAGCCGGGCCCCGGCCAATGTCGTCGCGGCCGAGCGCGAGAGCCTCGCTCAACTGCAGGAACAACTGGCGAGCGTCCGGGTGGCGCTCGCGGCCCTACGAAAATCGTAATGGCGAGTCATCGATGCGGTTTCACTACGGCCCGATCCCCGAAAGCCCGGACTTCCAGCCGCAGGAAGAGGGCTGGACGCCGCTGGTCGAGCCGAGTGTCACCGTGTTCACGTGGCTGGCCAGCGGTGTAGGGATCGCCGTCGGCCTGGTGGCAGCTTTTGTCTGGGCGGCGAGTGTACCGAATTCGACGGTCGTGAAGGTTTCGGTCGCCCAGGGTCAGTCGCCGATCGCGCCGCTCGCAACCCAATTGGCGATCGTCCTCGGCGCAATCGCACTCTTGATCGTCGTCCACGAATTGCTCCACGCGGCGGTGCATCCTGGCGGCATGTTTAGCGGACGGACGATCCTGGGTGCGTGGCTCACGAAGGGGCTGTTCTACGCTCACTATGACGGCCCCGTGAGCCGCGAGCGGTTTCTGCTGATCCTGATGATGCCGTTTCTGGTGTTGACGGTGGGGCTGTGGCTCGTGGCGGTTGTCTTGCGGCCCGGCTGGGGAATTCTTCCTGCGTGGTCGGTCTTAAACGCGATGTTTGCCGGGGGCGATCTCTTGGCCACCGCGATGATTGCGTGGCAAGTGCCGCGCGGGGCCGAATTGCGTAATCAAGGCTGGAAGACCTGGTGGCGAGTTCGCGAGACGGTTCTCGGCTAGCGAGCCGCACGATTTCCGCGTAGAACGAGCCGCATCGAACACCGCGATTCGCTCGCACCGAAAGGAGCACCGATGAACGCCTCCCGATTCACACTCGCGCTATTTGTGGCCGCCGCCATGTCGACGCTGCTTGCGACCAGTTCCGCCCACGCCGCCGAGCCGAAGACCAAAGTCCTGCGGCACGTCGTGATGTATAAATTCAAGGACGGCCTTCCCGCGGCTCAGCTGCAGCAGGTGATCGACGCCTTCTCGGGGCTCCCGGGCAAGATCGATGCGATCATCGGCTTCGAGAAGGGGACGAATGTCAGCCCCGAAGGAAAGTCGGAAGGGTTGACGCACGTGTTCGTCGTCACGTTCAAGGACGAAGCGGGCCGCGATGCCTACCTCAAGCACCCGGCGCACGACGCCTATGTTGAGGTGGTCAAGGACAAACGCGAGAAAGTCGTGGTCTTCGACTATTGGGCGGAGGAGTAGCCCGGAGCGGCCTCTGCCGATGATTCTTTGCCGCCGATCTACGGTTGTGCCGGCTCGACCGGCGCGCTCAGATCGATCTCGGGCTCAATCACCGCGGCTGCCGGCGCTTCGTCATCTCCCTCGAAGAACGGCAGCAGCGCGTCTTTGTCGGTCCCCTGCTCGTCGGGATCCGATTCTTCGTCCTCGGCGGCCACTTTGCCGACCATGACGCTACCGTAGAGTAGCGAGCCCTTCATACCTACCGCCAGATCGTCGCCCGGAGCGAGCTTGCCCTGAACGGCGGACTGCGCCGTCATCCAGGCTAACTCTGCGAGCGACTCCTTGGCATCATCGTCAAACTTGCGATAGGCCGGCACATGGACCAAAAATGCGCACTTTCCGTCGCGCAGCTCGCAGTAGGTGACAAAGTTGCCGCCAGTCAGCGAAATCGCCTTGCGTTTGTCTTCGGTAAACAGCGCTTCGCGCAGGTCCTTCATGAGCGAGCCAAACTCCTTGGCCAGTTCCACCGCCTCGGGCGTATTTCCATGGGCGGTGCCCTGCGCTTGTGTCGTAATTGTTGACTCGGCTTCCTTGAGGCGGGCCTGGGGACTCCCCGGGGGAGACTGTGCTCGCTCCCAGCCTTCGCCAAATCCGGAAAAGAACGGAACCGCCATCACGCCGCTGATAAGCAAGAGTGGATATCCCAGCAAGAGCCCGGCGATGGCGAGTCCGGCGCCATGCAGTCGCCCCTCGCTTCGCTGGACTTGATAGAGCCCGATGTGCCCCAGAACCACCGCGGTCAGCGAGCCGGCGATCGTCGGAATACACATGCAAAACAAGACCGGTGCAAACAGGGCCGAGAGCAGGCTGAAGAGCGAATAGAGCGACAGCCGGCTGGGCGTCTGGGGCTGATAGTAGCCTCCTGGACCGCCTGGATTGGGTCCCCAGGGGGACGGCGCTCCATAGGGCGACGGCTGTCCCGGCGGCGGAGTACCGAACTGCGAAAAGGGATTCGGCGGCTGGTAGTCGGATGACATCCGGCGGCTCCGCGAAGAAGTGGGGAGTTCGAAGTCGGGAGTAGGCTTCGAATGTACTTCGCCCCACAGTCTGTTGCCACTCGAATCGGGTCAGCTCAGCTGAGACTACTGACTTGGTCCAGGTGTGCGATTGGCGACCCGGACCTTGATCGTTTGGACTGTACCGTCGCGCAAGACGCGAACATCGACTTCCCGTTCGACCGGCGTCAGGCTGACCAGATTGATCAAGTGGTTGTCGTCGTCCACACGCGTTCCGTCGAACGACAGGATCACATCTCCCACGCGCAGTTCTGCAGCTTCGGCGGGGGAACCTTTGGTGACGCCGCTCACGCGCGCCCCCTGCGGCCGGGCGAGCCCCGCGCGGAGCGCCGCTTCCGGGCCAAATGCCGCATCCAGCCGGACTCCCAGGAACGCCCGTGAAACGCTCCCTTTGTCGATCAATTGTTCGGCGACGAGCATCACCATGTTGATCGGAATGGCAAACCCGATTCCCTCGTTGCCACCGCTGGCGCTGGCGATCGCCGTGTTAAGGCCGATCACTTCGCCGCGCAGGTTGAGCAGCGGCCCGCCGCTGTTGCCCGGATTGATGGCCGCGTCGGTCTGCAGAAAGTCTTGATAGACGACGCCGTCGTCGCCGAGTTGCAGGTCGCGCCGTCCCTTGGCGCTAATGATGCCGTAGGTGACCGAGTGTGAAAGCCCGAACGGACTTCCGACCGCCAGCACGAAGTCTCCGATGTCGATCTTCGTCGAGTCGCCGATGCGGGCCGCGACAAGGTCGCGGCCGGGGACAGCGAGAATCGCGAGGTCCGTGGCGTGATCCGACCAGATCTGAGTCGGCCGTAGGAGACGGCCATCGGCCAGCTTTACCACAATCCCTTCGAGTGTCGAGAACTTTACCACGTGGCGATTGGTGACGACATAAAACTTGCCGGCTCGCTCGATGAGTACGCCTGAGCCCGCCTCCTCGACGCCGCTGGTCAAACCCGTACGCGTCGATTCCGCGTCACGATTGGCGTCGATGTGTACGACGCTCGGTCGCACCAAGCGGACAACCCGCTTCAGGATGCTCCCTTCCTGCTCGAGGTGAGCCACATCGCGGGCAAGCTCTGCAAATAGCGCATCGCGGGCCGCGGGAGTTGCGGGATCGTCCTCCTGTGCGAACGTAGTCGTTGCGCAAAAGAGTACCCAAGCGGCCGCTAGAATCCCCTCGCGCCAAGCAATCGACCGCATGCCAGCTGCACTCCATTGCGAGCAGGGATTGAGTGAGCGATGCGCCCTCGAGCAGTCTTCGGGCATCGCACTATACGGCGGAGGCTCGCCTGCTGGGCGAGCCTGTAAAGATTGAAATCTGCGCTGGCCTGCCTGCGAAACCAATCGCAGGCTAGCCGGCCCATGTCCGAGGACGAGGGGGTGAGATTGCGGTACAAGCGGCTAAGACACGTCGATCTCAAGATCGCCGGCCGAGATGTCGCTGTCCGCCACCCCCAGGTCAATGATTCGGTTCAGATTCGTGCCCGGATAATCGCCGTTCTTCTCGGCTTCTCGTTGGCACTGAATGCACATCGTGGCATAGGGGAGCGCTTGCA
>JALORD010000053.1 GCA_025459145.1 Pirellulaceae bacterium
AACGGTATGTACGGGAATGGCTAGGTGCGCTCGTGGCTGGCGGAATTGTGGAGTACGATCCGGCCGCGGCAACCTACGTGCTGCCGGCTGAGCACGCAGCCTTTCTCACGCGTTCGTCGGTTCCGAACAACGTGGCGGGCGTCGCGCAGTGGCTGCCCGTACTGGCGGGCGTCGAGGAGCAGATTCTTGAAGCCTTCCAGACCGGAAGTGGCGTGCCCTACGAGAAATTCCATCGGTTCCATCATGTGATGGCCGAGGAAAGCGCGCAAACCGTCGGCTTTGCTTTGTTCGAGCAGATTATTCCACTCGCGCCGGGACTTGCGGAACGGCTCGAGGAAGGGATCGAAGTGATCGATATCGGCTGCGGGGCTGGCCGAGCGCTCTGCCTGATGGCGGCGAAGTACCCACGGAGCCGGTTCACGGGAATCGACCTGTGTGCCGACGCGGTCGCCCTGGCCGCTGACCTTGCTCGCGAGCAAGGGCTATCGAACGTGCGGTTCCTGGTGCACGAAGCGCCGCAAGTGGCGAAGCTCGGGCAATTCGACGCGGTCTTCACGTTCGATGCCGTCCACGATCAGGGCGATCCGGCGGGGCTGCTCGCGGGGATTCACAAAGTCCTTCGGCCCGGCGGGACGTACCTGATGCAGGATATCGGCGTTTCAAGCCACGTCGAGAAGAACATCGAGCATCCGCTCGGGGCTTTTGTCTACACGATCTCGTGCTTCCATTGCATGAGCGTGTCGCTCGCCCAGGGAGGCGTGGGGCTTGGCGCGGCGTGGGGCGAGGAACTTACCTTGCAGATGCTCCGCGAGGCTGGCTTCCGGCAGATCCGTGTCCACCGGCTGCCGCACGACATTCTGAATAATTATTACGTCGTGCAGCATTGAGAACGCCCGGGATCGGGGTCGTTGTAATGTGAATGTGACGTGGCAGAGGTATGACCTCGCCGCGTCACGGAGCTTGTTTTGCAGCATCGCGAGGTGACCTTGCCGAGAATGAGGGGCGGTGTAGGCTGGCCGGGACGTGGGCCTTATGCAAATTGCACGGGCCGTGACACCCAGCAAAAGAGGTACTAGCCCCTATGCACCCGAGTGCGATCCAGGTGGTGACGACGGTCGCCGAACAAAAGGATGCGGAAGCGATTGCGAGCGCAGTTCTGGAAAAGCGGCTGGCGGCCTGTGTGCAGGTGAGCGGACCGATCGACAGCCGGTACTGGTGGAATGGCCGGATCGAACGAGCCAGCGAATGGATCGTCACGATGAAGACGAGGCCCGAAGCGTACGCGGCACTCGAGCAGGCGGTGCTCGGCGTCCATCCGTACGACCAGCCCGAAGTCGTGGCGACGCCGATTGTCGGGATCAGCCCGGGTTACCTGAAGTGGCTCGGCGAGCAGGTCCGAATCGAATTTGCCCACGTTGATCCGACAAGCACCGAGGCCGCCCCGAAAAGCGAAGTCTCGAAGTCAAGCGGAAGTAAACGCAGCCGAGGGACCTGACTTCCGTAAAGCGGCCCCACGAGAATACGAGCCAGGTCGCCTACTTCTTATCGACTTCAGGTAACTTCCGCCCGCTGGGTCGGCAAATGACTAGTAGCGCAAGCAGTAGCGCCAGGGCAAACAACACCCAGCCGATGGCGCTCTTAGCCATTCCCGACTGAGCAAACAGCACGGGCAGCGAACTGGTGAACGAGAACAGAGTAGGCCAGATCATGGGTAACGGAATGAGCTTGCCGCGGGGTCGTGGGCGGTGATTGCAGGGAGTGCCTGCACTTGGTGGAGCATTGCCCTAAGTAGAGTATTGTAGTTGGAGGGCGGGAAGACTGCATCCAGGAGTTCTACATGAGGCCAATCCCATGGATCGGCTGCTCGACGAACAGCCAATCCGCTCGCCGCTCGGACAGCCTGGCAGCCAGCGGTATCCGGAATTATTTACCCCAATGTCAAAGCTTGCAAAGCGTGCAATGCTGGCATTTTGGTCGATAGCGTCGCTAAGCCGCGACCGTTACGTCACTTGCACGAAACGTGCGCGAACGTGGGCTGATCGGCACTCCGATTGCACTGAGGACCTTCGACGACGAGCTGCGTACAGTTGATCGTCTGCCGGACGTAGGTCGCGGCTTACTTCACGGAGGATGGGTCCATGTCGAGCAAAAAACCTGCCGGCCTGTTCGGCGGCCTGATTCTGGAAATCGGCCTGGTGATTCTTGTCGTGTCGCTGCTTCCCAAATTGCCGCTAGGACAGGCGGCGGGCAGAGGACCCGCTGGTAAAGTCGACGAAATCGCCGATCGGCGGCCGAGTCTCGCCCCGCCTCCGGAGCCGTTAACGCGCGAGTCAGTCAATTGGCGTGCGGCGGTGGGTTCTGCACCTCCCACTGGCGAACCTGTGATTCGTACTCCTCAGCGTCTAGCGGACGCTGAACCATTGCTTTCGTCAGGAAATCACGGACTCGCGCCGCTGCCTCCCGTCGATCCTGCCTATGTCGAACAGCGGCTCGATCGGGCGGGGCAGATGTTACTCGACCAGATGAACTCGCTCCTCACACGCCAGGCCGAGCGGTTACTCGACGTGCCGCGCGAAGGGAGCTTTCCGACCGACGGCCGCCCGTTTGTTCTCGAACCGGCCGATGCCCGTCCGTCGATGTACCGTGCCCCGGTAGTGCCGGCCTACCCGCGGTAACTCGCCCTGTAACTTCGCCGCTGATTTGCTTGGGATGTCGTCCCACGAACGCTATCATTGGAGGCTGCCAGCGACCGACGAACGACGGCGTGGCGCGAAGATCCAGCGGGTAACATCTTATGCAGCAAACCTCTCGACGAACGGTTTTGCAGTGGACGGCCGGAGGCATTGCCGCCGCCAGTTTGGCCGATGGCTGCACGGGACTGGGTAATCTAATCGGCACGAGCAGGCAGACCGCCGCGGCAGCCGAGGGGAACGACGCGGATGGTCTGACGATCCACTGGGAAAAGAACTACCTCACGATCCGGGGCAAATTTCCCGGTGATGAGCTGAAAGTTCTGTACCTCGAAGCGTACTGCCGGCCGGGTTCGACCGATCGAGACTGGCACGAGACTGTGATTCCCCATACGGCTGAACAGGTAGAAGCGAGTCCCGATGGTAGGTTGATTCGCCTCCGCGACAAACTGGCCGACGGCGTGATCGTCGAGCACACGCTGTCGGCCGGCGCGGACGAAGTTGATTTCCGGCTCGTGGCACACAACCCAACCGACAAGCCTTCCGAGGCCCACTGGGCCCAGCCCTGCATTCGGGTCGACAAGTTTACCGGCACGACCAACGCCGATGCGCGAGCGATTGTACCGGCGTATGCCCGCAAATGTTTTCTATTTCTCGATGGCAAGCTGACACGAATGCCGACCGAGCCCTGGGCCGAGAAAGCTCGTTACATTCCGGGACAGGTTTACTGCCCACGCGGGGTCGATCGCAACGATGTGAACCCGCGGCCCCTCAGTTCGCTAGTTCCATCGAGCGGACTGTGCGGCTGCTTCTCGGGCGACGAAAATCAGATCATGGCCGTCGCCTGGGAGCCGTACCAGGAGATCTTCCAGGGAGTCATTGCCTGCATCCATAGCGACTTCCGTGTCGGCGGACTGGCGCCTGGCGAAATGAAGCAGATTCGCGGGAAGCTTTACATCGTGCCGGCAGATGTCGAGAAGCTCGTGGCCCGCTACGAGCAGGATTTTCCGGAGCAGGTTGCCAAGTGATTGCTTTTTTTGCCCGCGTGGAAGTGATTGATTTCCCTGTCGTCCCGCCGCGTCGAGAAGCCTCATGTCGACCGAATTCTTGAACCCGCCCGAGCTCTGCCCAACCTACGGCTGGTCGCATGTCGTAACCACGTCGGGCGGACGGACGATCCATGTCTCCGGACAAGTTGGGATCGATTCCCGCGGCGAGTTGGTAGGCAGGGGAGATTTGCAGCGCCAGACCGAGCAGGCCTTTGAAAACGTACGCCTGGCGCTCGCTGCCGCTGGGGCGACGATGCAGCACGTTGTCAAAAGCACGATCTTCGTCGTCAATTTTCAGAGTGAGATGCTCCCAGCGATCCGCGAAGTTCGCGGGCGCTATTTTTCGCAGGAGCGTCCCCCCGCCAGTACGCTCGTCGGTGTGACAGCGCTGGCCGGACGGGAATGGTTGATCGAGATCGAAGCGACTGCCGTGGTGGAGGAATAAGCGTTGGCCGGCGGGGCCGGGGGGCCGGGGTTAACCGCTGCAGGCGAGGCTTGTTCGGTGGGGAGCCACAGGAGGACCTGCGGCTTGAGCGGCGTCCAAATTCCGGTCGGTACGCCTGCGCGCTTCAGCCCACGCCCCGTCCATTGATTGCACGTGTTAAACAGATGGTAGCGCCCCGTCGAACCGTAGAAACGGTCACGGGCATGGTAGCTGACGGTGGTGGCCAATTTCGCCGGAGTTTTCCCGGACGGGGAGTTGGGGATTCCCTTTACGGCACCGCTGCGGGCGATGGTTGACTCGACGAAGTCTGCGAGCTCGCGGTACTGTTCAGGCGAGAGTTCTACGGCGTGCAACGTGGAGCCCGGGGTCGCTGTGGTCATGTACTCGACGTGCAGGACGGATTCGCTGGGCCAGAATAAGGCGCCGAGGGCGGCGGAGATTTTGAAATCGGCCCACCGCGGAGTCTCGACAAAAAAGCGGCGATTCCCCCAGCCGATGGCCACGTACTCATCGCGGCGCACGTCCGCCGAAAAGTGTTCCGGGGGAAAAAGCTCGCGCCAGTCGATCCCCGCGCCGTCATGCTGTATGGGCACGACAAGATCGGTGTGAACTTCGTTACTGCGAATGAATATCCGCACCGCACCCTTGGATGGCGGCTCGTAGTCAAGATTGACTGGCACGAATCCAAGCAGCAGAAAGGCGAAATACACGCCTGCCATGCTGGCGACTGCGAGCACTGGGCGGTAAGCAATCCGCCGCATCCGCCCCCACCGTGTCGAAACGCGATCGCGCACTTGGCGCGTTACGATATCTTTCAAGATCGCGCTCCGGATAGGCGAACAGCGAGTGGGCTGTCAGGCTTGATCCGACGCGAAGAGGTTTTATTCCCGCTGCGAACTCCGCCAGATCAGGGCGACTAGATCGCCACGGGGCTTCCGACCGGCGGATACGCGGCCTGGGCGACGCGTTCCGCCTCGGCGTAGAACGGCGGCAGCTCAATCGGCTCGCCGTCGGCCGTCTTGCCGACGTCGTACATGCCGAACGTGCGGATCATGGCCACGAAATCAACCGGCTCAAAAAGCGGACCGGCGGGGAAACGATCGTCAAGAAAGGCGAACATCATTTCGACTTCCGCCTGCAGCCGATCGCCGATATGGCATGTGATCTCGGCCATCGCGCCGTCGGTTTTGATGTCGAGGACCGTGGCCGAGTAGCGGAGAACATCTCCCGGGCGGGCCGGGAAGTGAAAGAGTGCCTTCCCGACCTTGGCCAAGACCACTCGCTGCTCAAAGCCGCTGGCTTCGCCGATCAACAGGCCGGCGGTCTGGGCCATCCCCTCGATGATCAGCGCGGGGGGCATCACCGGAAATCCGGGCGAATAGCCGTCGATCTGCTCTTCGGACATGGCGACCGCCTTGATCGCCACGGCCCGTTTTCCGCGGATGAACTGTTCGAAGCGGTCGATCCAGAACCAACGCATAGTCACGCCCCGGGGCGGCCCAAGGGGGCCCTTCGAAACAGGACGCCTAGGCAGCGCCGACCTTGGTCTCGATGTAGCGGCACATATCGCCGACGGTCAGCAAGTTGCTGAAATTGCGAACTTGCGGATCGGCCTCGAACTTGGAGAAGTCGACGAACGGCATCCGCCGCTTGAGCTCGGCGATGCCTGCGTCAGTCACCTTGCCGTCGGTCACATACTCCGCGTTGGTCAGGATGTCTTCGGGCGAGAGTTCCTTCCGCGGAATCTCGATTCCAAACGACTTTTCGAGTTTGAACACGATGTCCAGAAAATCGATCGACTCGGCGCCCAGGTCGCCGACCATGGTTGCCTGCGGCGTGACTTCCTCTTCATCCACCCCGAGCGCTTCGACCAGGGCGGCTTGCACCTTTTGGAAGACTTCGTCTTTCGTCACGGACATGATTCGTGCTACTCCAAACTAACGATGGGCTAAAAATCGGCAAGCAGTGCGGAAGTTTCGAATTAGCGAAGTATTGCTGCGGTGAACCCGCCGCACATCACATTGCTGCAGCGAATCTGCTGCAAGTCGGAATTGTCGGATCGCAATGCAAGGATTGACTTACGACGAACAGTTGCCCCCCAGCAGGCGGCAGAGTACTTGCCGGTGTTGTTCTCGCAAATAGGGGTCGGTCTGACGCCGCTCAGGATACCTGTCGGCCAGATTGAATCGCTCCAGGACTATGCGGCCGTTGACGGCCACACTTCCGTCGATGGTTCCCTGACACTTCAGGGACGTGGTGCTGTCGTCCTGTTTGAATATCTCGGCCGTTACTACGAGCTCGATGCCCGGAGTGACGAAATCGGCGTATTTGATGTTCCGCACCTCTTTGAGGATCACCATCGAATGGGCAAATCCCTCGCTCTGCCGGACGAGCCAGGCACTGGCCTGGTACATAGCCTCCAGCATCAACACCCCCGGCATCACGGGAAAGCGCGGGAAGTGATCCTTCAGGTAGTCTTCTTCTGGCCGCAGCTTCTTCACGGCCGTAATCCGGGCCCCGGGCTGCAACTCGGTAATCCGATCGAGCAAACAGAACCGCATGGGGCCGGTCTCAACCGCCTAACGACAGGCGGTTGGGCCGCTGTCGGCTTCGGACGAAAGTACTGGAAAGCTCGTAAATATAACCATGCCCCCGAGTTGCCACAACCGCCGTTGAGCGCAATGAGTCGGCACGCCACGTTGACGGGCGTTGCGTGCCATGCGAGGCGGCGGAACCCAGCACGCCAGGCCCGTCCCTTGGTTGTTTACAGCGGTTCAAACGCCCTAGCAGTTTGCCAGCGGCGGTTAGAGTTGCTAAAGTCACGAGCCTATGCGTAAAGGAATTCCCGTTTCGCCCGGAGTGGCTGTCGGCACGGCCTACTGTATCCACGAGATTTTCATCAATCCGGATACGAAGCGCCTCGAAGACAATGAAGTCACAGCCGAGCTAGCCCAGTACGAAACTGCCCGCGACAAAGCGGCGGCCGAGCTGCGCGCGCTGCAACATAAAGTGGCGCAACAAGTTGGGCGCGAGGAAGCAGCCATTTTCGGCGTCCACGAATCGATCCTCCGCGATGCCGCCTTCACCAGCAAAGTGCGGGGGTGGATCGTCAACGACCGCCTCACGTCGCAAGCCGCCTTGGCTCGCCTGCTCGACGAATACACCGTTCTTTTCGCCCGGGCGAACGACGAGTACCTCAAGGAACGGCTGAACGACCTGCGCGATGTGGTCATCCGTTTGACGGCTCACCTAACCGAAAAGCACAAAGCCGAGGGGAGCATTCTGGCGGGGCCGGTGATTATCGTCGCCGACGAACTCCTGCCATCGCAGGCCGTTGCACTCGGCGGATTTGAGGTCCGCGGCATCGTGACTCAGGCAGGCAGCCAGACTAGCCACGCGGCGATTATCGCTCGCAGCCGCGGTATTCCCGCCATTTCGGGGGTTCGCGGTATCCTAAGGCAGGTTAAGACGGGCGACATGCTAGTAGTCGACGGGCGCGGCGGGCATGTGCTGATCAATCCCGATGCCGAGCAGCGGAGCGCCTATCTCAAGCTTGAGCGCGAGTTTGTGCTCCTGAAGGACCAGTCGAACTGCTTGCCAATGTGAACAGTGCGGTCGATGCCCGCGGGGCCGTTGCCATGGGAGCGGCCGGCGTCGGCCTGTTTCGGACGGAATACATCTATCTGACCCATCCGGATGTGCCCGATGAGGAGGAGCAGTACATCGCCTACCGGGATGTGATTCAGGCCAGCCCGAATCAGCAGGTCACGATCCGCACGCTCGATATCGGCGGCGACAAGACGGTCCCCTACCTGGGGCACACCCACCAGGAGGCAAACCCTTTTATGGGGTGGCGCAGCATTCGTCTGTCGTTCGAGCATCCCGAGTTTTTCGCCACGCAATTGCGGGCAATCCTGCGGGCGGCGGTCGAAGCGGAAGAGAGCGGCGGGCGGGTCCGGATCATGTTTCCGATGATCACCACGCTGGAAGAGGTGCGCAAGGTTCGGGCAATGGTTCGCAAGTCGAGCCAGCAGCTGCGCGACGAAGGGAAGCCCTGCCCAGATAGTATCCCGCTAGGCATGATGCTCGAAGTCCCCGCAGCTGCCATTTCCATCAAGGACATGCTACCGCACGTCGATTTCGTCTCCATTGGTTCGAACGACCTCGTTCAGTACCTGATGGCGGCCGATCGGGATAATCCGAAGGTCAGCCATCTTTGCCAGCCGCTGGCTCCGGCAGTGTTGCGGGTGCTGGCGAGCGTGATTAAGGCATGTAACAAAGCGAACAAGCCGCTCACCCTGTGCGGCGAGATGGCCGGACAGCCCCGGGCGTTCGTCCTTTTGTTTGCCATGGGGCTGCGGAGCTTCAGCATGAGCCCCGCGTTCATCCCCACGATGAAGGATCTAGCGGCTCACCTGACGATGGACGACGCCCGGCACGTCTTGCGGAGGGCTTTGACGCTCCGAACGACTGCGGCGGTTAAGCGGTTCATGGCCGATGAACTGGCCCGCATTGCCCCCAATTTACGGATGCTGGATACGGACTGAATCGCCGGCGCGCGGTTTTGACGGACCCGCGCCAATCTAATGGGAATAATCGGCGCGGATCGGGGCGATTTCTCGATCTGGGGATGCCGGGAGTGAGGCGAGTCGACCCAAGTTGAGACTATTTCCGCACTTGCGGCGATATGAATCCCCAGATGAAAACTTGACTCCCTAAACCACCCAATTTATCATCGACCTATGGCCCGCGCATGCCGCCGACCGGTCATGCGCTCCTCTTTTTGCTGCCAGCCCTGAAAAATCGCCAGGGAAACGAAAACGCCAGGGAAATATGGACAACCCGATCCTTTACCAGATCGTTCTGGCCCTGGTGGCCTTGTTCTTCATCTTCGTGACCTACATGAACACGAAGACGTGGCGCTGGCTGCACGTCACGATCATGTTTCTGCTGTTCGTGGCGATCATCCCGTTCGGCGTCTATGCCGGCTTGGTGATGAAGACACGAATGACCTGGATCACGATGGTTGACAAGCTGGAGAAAGAACTTGGAGACGCGCAAAGGGCCGGTGAGTTGGCAACTTACGGCGATCCGAAGGATGTCGAGGGGAATACCGAGTCGATCGTCGATTTGCGCGGCAAAGTGGGGCGAGTTCTGCACGACCGGGGACGTGTCTGGCGCGGCATGTCCGTAGCTCAGGCAGCCGGCGACCGGTTCACGCTCAACACCGTCCCGCCGCAGGATCCCGCACTTCCTGCCGCTCCGGTTGGCAAGCACAATCTGACGCCAGGCTCGGTGGTGTTCGCCTTCAAAGAAGGACTGAACGCCGAGGGAATCACCGTGCCGCTTTATTATTTGGGCGAGTTCGTGGTGACCGCGGCGACCGACACAACACTGTCGCTCGAGTCGGCCCTGCCCATGGGGCAGGACCAAATCCGTGTGGCAGCCGATCCGAATCCAGCGCCCGGTTCCGTTCCCGGGGCCGCACCGACTGCCGCCACCTGGGTGCTTTACGAAATCTTGCCGATGGATGGGGCCGAGTGGTTCGCCGGGCTGGACGAAGCCAAACTGCGTGAGTTGATGCCGCAGGCCGCAATCGGGCTGCCGCCAGCTGAGTACGAAAAGTTCATCGCGGAATTCGTGCGCGATGGCTCGCAGGCCGACGAAGTGAACGATCCGCCCGAGAACATTTGGTTTGAAGTCAAGTTCGACCAGCCGCACGAGATCCTCGTCGATGCGACGGTCGAACCCTCGCTCGACCTCGAGCCGTTTGCGATCGACGGGCGTGCCCAGCATCCGCGGTTGCGGCGAGCAGCGCCCGGTCAGCCGGACGAGAATGTGAAGTTCGAACCGGGCCAGACCGCCGTCTTCGACAAAGAGACCGCCGACTTCCTCGTGCAAAGCGGAAAAGCCACAAAAGTCCGCCCGATTTTCCGCCGGACGCTAGTCGATTTCGACACACAGTTTCACCGCA
The DNA here is from genome assembly GCA_025459145.1 of Pirellulaceae bacterium. Classification (GTDB taxonomy): domain Bacteria; phylum Planctomycetota; class Planctomycetia; order Pirellulales; family Pirellulaceae; genus CAYLLN01. The sequence goes on from JALORD010000053.1 coordinate 10,159, forward strand.
TTTGGACGCGGTGGTACGAAGTCGCATCCACGATTCGCTCCCTGTCGCAGGATGTGGCCGCCGCCCAGGCGATGAAGGCCAAGGCCGACGAGCAGTACGCCCTGGTCGACGCCTACCGGACGAAGCTCGCCGCCGACAAGGAAAAGCTCGTCAACGAGCGGGATGAAGTGGCCAAGTATCGCGACTCACTCGCCAACCGGCTGGCCGAAGTGCAAACCGACCTGAGCCAACTCTACAAGTCGAACAAGGCGCTAAGCCGTGAACTGGCGGCGATCAACGCCCGGCTGACCGAAGAGATCGACGCGCGGACCAACGCCGCGACGGCCATGAACCGCTAGCCCCGCCGTCCGCTCGCTCCGCGAGCGGACGACTGGATCGCTGGCGCTGACGACTACCGACGCGGCCGATCACCGCCGATGGCCGAAAAGGCCGCTCTCGCCCGCGCTGGGCGTCTCTTCTAAGATAGAATTGGATGTCAGGCGCGGAATCCCACGGAAAGTTCCCGCCGACTGCCAATCTGGATGGAGCGCGAGCGACAGTATGGGCTACCAGGATCGGGACTACTACCGCGACGGACCAGCCGCCGACACCTGGGGGGCATCGGTCGTCGTCAAGCTGATTGCGCTCAACTGTCTGATCTTCCTGGCGAATCTGTTTTTCGGCGGCGGCCAGGATCAGAATCTCGTTACAACTGCCCTGGAACTCAAGCCCGACGCGATTCTCAAGCCCTGGCTGTGGTACCAGTTTCTGACGTACGGCTTTGTCCATTCGCCGCAATATCTCTGGCACATCGGCGGCAACATGCTGGGGCTGTATTTCTTTGGTCGGGCGATCGAGGACCGGTTCGGCTGGAAGGAATTCCTGCGGTTCTATTTGGCCGCTATCGTTCTCGGCGGGATCGTTTGGAGCGCGCGGTGCACGTTCCTAATCGGTCCGATTCGCGACGTTGTGGATGATCCGTCGCTCGTGGGCGCTTCGGGGGGCGTCACGGCAGTGATTCTGCTGTTCTGTCTGCTCTATCCTCGTGCGACCGTGCTGCTCATGTTCGTCATCCCCACGCCGGCGTGGGTGCTGGGATTAATCATCGTAGTCGGCGACATGTTCGGCGGCGGAGAAACGCGAGTCGCGCACGACGTGCATCTGGTCGGCGCCCTGTTCGCCTGGGCCTATTGGTATTTCGCCTGGAATCTCGGCCGGCTGCCGGGGATGGACGGCCTGGGTACGCTTTACAATTCGATTCGCCGATCGATGAAGTCGAAACCTGATTTGCGGGTCGTCGATCCCGAAGCGCACTACGAAGACCTCGACGCCGAAGCCGACGCACTTCTCGACAAGGTGAAACGCCTGGGTCAGGACAGCCTCACCGCCCGCGAGCGTCGCACGCTGGAAGCGTACAGCCGGCGAATGCGGCAAAAGCTGAGGTAGGCCGAAGCATAGCGTTTAGGCTCGACGCATTCCCCGAAAGTGGTGGCCGCCGGATGCCGCATCATGCAAATAATTATTTACAGGTGATTCCCGCCGAGCTCAAGTCAATTGAATTCGAACTCAAATGATTGTGCCGAATCCTGAGGTCGGCAGCACCTTGTTCGATCACGCCACATCAGGAACGAGCTGGGAACGCCAAGATTAGCCTCAAGATCCCAGTGAGAATCGTTAGGGCGCGCCGGACGACGTTTAAATGGAATGTGAGTCAACCCTTCGGCAAGCGAGCGAATAGTCGACGCGTCTGCATGGGGCAGCGAGAGTCGATCGAGAGCGTCGCGATGCGTGGGCACACGAGGGTTAACGCTGTGTACTGGGTCGGATGTTTGTTCGCGCGTTGGCAGTGTCGAAGCGGCCCAGTTGCGAATCGTGCTCCAGGGGGCCTTTGATTGCCGCCCCGACTCGTCGCGAGTCCACTGGGCGATGACGTCGGCCTGCGGTTGCGAATGCGCCGGTCGACCGCTGGAGCCCGGTCCTATGGATCGCGATTTTGCAACTCCTGCCCCCCAATCGCGCATTCGTAACCGGAAGTGGGATGGAAGCCGGCTTACGCTCATCCCTCCTTCTCAACGACTTCATCGGTGCGGTCAAAGCATCCCGCCAGTTGCACTGAACTCCATGGGATAGAGGCGATGGGATCGAAGAATCCAGGCCATTGACCAAATCGCCACCTCTGCTCCGCATGCGATCTTGTTGAACGTTCCTAACATTCTGAAGTTGAAATCTGAAGTGCCTCGTCGACACCTCATAGCAAGGTGACGCACAAGATCACATTTCCGAAAATGGTGGCTACATTTCACCGTCGCTGATGCGCTTGAGAACTACCGAGAACAATTGCTAACTTGTGCTCCCAAACGATTAGGACTCGTCGGCGCTCGCCAAATGCAGCGATCCGGACAATCGAGCAGTTTGGCGGGAGCGATTAGCTTTCGCAGATGCTCATCTGGCAAATTGTGTCGAGGATTTCGACGTATTCCTCGAGTAGGGCATTACGCACGATCGCCACGGCACCGATCGTGCCAATGATGATCACCGTCACGAGGATGATCCATTCGAGGGTGATCATTCCGCGGCGCGCGCGCCGCGAAGAGCGGCCAGTCAAACAGTGGGGAGAGTGCATGGCTTGAGTTCCTCGCGGTTATTCTCGGGTGGCCAGGGAGCTGACGGTAAACGTGCGGCCGGCAAAGTCGACGCCGTAGGGGGACAGGATGTTGACAAATGGCGGGGCGTCGAGACTCACGCATACGGTAACGCGGACCTCGTCCCCCTCGATCTCCGGTTCGTCGGGTGGCGGACAGGGGAGCGTGCCGCGCGTCTGAGGTGCGAGCCCGGCGTCTTCGAAGACGAGCGTCGCCTGGTCGCCAATTTCAATACGGTGCCCAGCCAGAATTCGCTCGACAACGCATACGAGCTCGTCGGCATCGGCTCCTTTAGCTGCTTCGCGGGCGGCGACCGTCGCAGCATGCGAAACGGCCTGTTTCACGATCAGCGCCAGACCGAACTGAACCGCTCCGAGCGACGCCATAATTAGCACAAACAGCACCAGGACCGATTCAAACGTCACGGCGCCGCGGCGGCGGGCGAGCAGCAGCCGACGGTCATTCGGCAGCGAGTGTGCGACTGGCATCAGGTGCGGCTCCAAGGCGAGCGTACCGATCACGAGCGACAGCCCGAGTGATCGAGCAGGGAGCTATTGCAGATCGCGTGCCGCCTAAATTTTGCTGCGGCGGGAGCGTCTACTTCGTTCCCGACGTTGCCCGGTTGAAACAGCGTGTTGCCAAGTTGAAACACGTTTGCCCCTGTCGGCTCTTTTCGGCCGGCCTCTTCGCGGCCCGCGTACGGAACGGTTTTGTGGCCCGCTTCCGATCGCAAGTGCGTTTCCTGCGGCTTGGCGGTGCGCCCCAGTACCGGTTGTACGGGACGGGCGGATGCGGCGATCCCGACCATTTCGCAGGTCCACACACCAACCGGGCCGGCGGCACGACGGTTGCTTCGACGTTGTGCCAGCCGAGAGCGGATCAGCCGAGCGAGGGAGCCCGGTCTCGAACTCCGCCAGGTTTGCCGGGAGACTTGCATGCTGAGACGCCCATCCACATACCGCCCTCCCGGGAATCGCCGCGTTCGTTCGCGTCGCGGCGGAATTGCCTTCGAGATGATCCTGGTGCTCGTGGTGCTCCTGATCGCAACGGTCGGGATTGTGCAGTTCGGTGTGTTCCTAGCCAATGCCGAGCAGGTGGCGTTTGCCGCGCGAGTGGGAGGACTCAAAGCATCGCAAGTCGCGCTCAGCCCAGTCGACGGCGACCAGGCCCCTCCCGAAGTGATCGATGTTATCCAGCGGCAATTGGCCAGTTCTTGCATCCGGTGGACGGAGATTCGGGTCGAGCACAATGTGGGCCTGGCTCCCGGGGCCACGCCGGTGGTCCTCGAGTCCGCGTCGGGATTGCCAGGCGAGTGCCCGCCTCACGACGTGCTGGATCCGCCCCTTTCTCGGACCTATGTCCGCGTTACCGTCTGTGTGCCGATGAGCGAAGTGATGCCCGCACAGCTTTCGTTCTTCGGCGAGCAATATTATGGTCCCGAAAAAACTTACGAGCACACAGCGATCTATCGCTACGAGTTGGTCTGGCCGTAACTGCCGATCGACAGTACTGCCGCTGACCGTCGCCTCGCCGCTTCATACGATTGCAGGTCAACATGCCACGCACCACTCGCACGTTTGCCGCAGATAATCGCCGCCGCTCGCCGGAGGATTCTCGCTCGGAGCGGGGCGGAAGGCGGCTTCAACGCTGGTCGGCTCGGCGGCGCCCCGGATGGGCGACTCTCTGGCTCATCATCTGGCTGCCGATGTTGCTCGTGTTGCTCTCGGCTCTGCTGGGGATTGCCAATCTGTGGCTGGCGCGGGTCGAACTTGAGACGGCGGTCGAAGCGGCTGCACTAGCGGCGGTAAAGGAGTGGGGGGATTCAGGAGGAGGCGATACGCTCATCCCGCGTCAGGTAGGCGTCGAGTTTGCCGCGGCGAACTGCATTCGCAGTGAGCCGCTCACCATTGGTACCAACTACGATCAGTCGCTCTCGCTGCCGGGCTGTAATCAGAATCTATCCTGCATCCTTACGGAGGCGCCTCCTGGCGGCAATCTGATCTTCGGGGCGATCAATGACGACGATCCCGACAATGTGATTTTCAACGCGGGCGAGTGCCCTTCCTGCGCCCTGGGGCGCGTGCTTATCGATGCCACGGCACAGGGAGCAGGGAATCTGCGCCAGGACAACGGCTGGGGAATCGCGTTCCTACGCGACGATACAACGCCGGCCGGATTGCGGATCGTGAAGATCGTCATCGACTTGCAGGCCAACGGGGGAACCGGGCAGTTTCAACTTGGCGGCCTCGATTCGACGCTTGGGCCGACAATCACCGACAACGTATCGCCGCACGCAGTCTCGGTGTCGTGCCCGGGCAATCAGAACTACCAGCAGCCCGACCTGGTCGGCTTTACGGATCCCGAGGCCCAGATCGTCTTTACGCCCGCAACCGGCCTGAGCCCGACACTGACCATCGATTTTCTTCCCGACAACAATCCCGATGGCGGGACCGACGACGGCTTTGCTCCCTGCGACCGATTTCGCTTCGGAGCCAGCGTCACCGGCGTGGGAACCGCGACGAACCCGGCGACCGATGATGACGACGGCGATGGCATCGGCAGCGATCGAGCGGTCGTGACCGTTTACTTTGAGATCGACGGTACTCCGCTCCCCCCCGTCGAGGCGACATTCATCGATAACGACGAGAAAAGCAACGAGCGGCTCTGCCCTCCCCAATATGATCCCTCCTGCAACGACCTGATCGTCCATCCGCTGTTAATTCCCAATCTGCCCGTTCCTCCGGCCTCGGGAAACAACAATAACGGGCAGTCGTACGCCCTCGTCGCAGGAGGCGGAATTGGCAAATTTGGCGTAAGGGCGCAAGCCAAGATCCAGGTCCGCTCGTTTGGCAGCGTGTTTCTCGGGAACATTACCGATTACTGCGTGCAGGCCAAGGCGACGGCACTTTACGATTGCTCGACGCGCCGCGTCCGGCTGGTGCGAATCGACACCTTTATCTGCCCTGGCCCAGTCGATGACGTTCTGGTCTGTCCCACTTGCCCGCCGACACCCTGAGAGTCCGGCGCGGTGAGCGTGCCAGGTCCAGAGCAACAATTCACCACTTCAGTCCGAACTGCTCGCCCCCTGTCGATTTCCCCGCCCCTCCCTTGAGCGGGCCGGCTCGCTTAGGAACGACGGGAGCTCGCGGCGGTTCATCAACTTCCGGTTCGTCCTTGGCCTTCGACGATTCCTTCACCGGCGCGGCCAGCGTCGCCTTGAGCGAAAGACCGATCCGCTGATTCTCGGCATCAACCGACAAAACCTTGCACTCGACTTCTTCCCCCTCCTTCACCACGTTTTCGACGCGATAGATCTTGTGGTGGGCCAGTTCCGAGATGTGGATCAGTCCTTCGACGCCGGGCGCTAGTTTGACGAATGCGCCGAACTGCGCAATGCGCGAGACGGGCCCGCGAACTGTCGAACCGACTGGGAACTTCTGCTCGATTCCGGTCCAGGGATGCTCCTCGGGATTCTTGAGCGAGAGTCCGATCTTTCCCGTTTCCGGATCGATCTTCTCCACGCGAACGCGGACGGTCTGCCCCTCTTTGAGCACTTCGCTCGGATGCTTCACGCGCTCCCAGCTTAACTGGCTGATGTGAATGAGGCCGTCGACGCCCCCCAAGTCGACAAAAGCCCCGAAATCCTGCAGCTTGCGGACGGTTCCCTCCCGCATTTGCCCCGGCGCCAGTTCCTTCATCAGCGAGCGCTTCGACTCTTCCTTTTCGCGCTCGAGCACGGCCCGCCGGCTGAGGACCAGATTGCCGCGCCGCTCGTTCGATTCGGTCACGACGCAGACCAGCGTCTGCCCCACGAAGTCGCCGAAGTTTTCAATGCGGTACAGCGCCACCTGGCTGGCCGGAATAAAGCCGCGGAGGTTCTTCACTTGGCACTCGAGCCCCCCCGTGTTTGAGCCGGTGATCTTCGCCTCGACGAGCGAACCTTCGGTGATCTCAGACCAATCTCCCACGACAATCGCGCCGCCGGGAATCGCCAAGTCGTACAGATTGTCCTCCGGATTGAAGCCCCGCACGACGACGTCGATCATGTCGCCAGCCTGCGGCGGCTCGGGGAAACTGCGGATGCTGGCAACGCCCTGGTTTTTGCCGCCTAAGCTGACGAAGACATTGTCGCCGAAAACTTCGGCGACCTGTGCCCGGTGTCGCGAGTCATTCTCCAATCGCTCGCCGCTCAGTTTGGCCTGACCCGAGACAATGTCGTCGAGCGACATATCGCCGAGCGCCGCCGCCACCTCGGCTTCAAGTTCCTCGGACCGATGCCGCCGGTTGGGAACGGGCACAGCGGGTCGCGGACCGGAATCTTGCTTGGCCTTGCGCTCGGCGGCCAGCGATCGATCGATTTCGGCATTCTCGGCCGCGTGTTGATCGCTGCGTGGACCACGGCGCGAACGATCCCCTTTACCGCGCGGGCCGCGGCCTTCGCCAGCAGGTTTAGCTGCGGCAGGAGGACCGCCCACAGTCGCCCCCTGACCGGGGGTCACCTTTGATTCCGTTGGTTCCTCCGTCGCGGGACGTTTGAACGCCGCAAGGGGGCCGCGGGGAGTCTCGCCCGCGGTCGGAGGAGCAGTGTCCGTCGCGGACGCCTCGGGAGCGATCTTCGTATCAGGGACTTCGGCCGGCTCAGTCGTCATGTCACTACCCGCGAGGCGTTTCCCCGATCGCTCGCCATTACGGGGAGGATCCGAGTGCCTAGAACAGCGGAAAAAACTTCGGTGCGCTGGAAAGTGCGGCCGCTCGCATTGCCCACGGCTGCAGCTACAATCTGACGTAGTCTACCTTCCGCCAAAATCGGGCGGTAGGAGCGGGACGCTCGTTCGCAGCGCCTTGCCGCGCCCGGCGGTCGGTTCATTTCTTCCAGGACTTCCATCATGCTCAGCCGTTACTCCCATCGGCAGGTTGCTCGCCTGCTCGCCGCCTTGTGGGCCGTCGGATTCGCAGGCATCGCTAGCGGCCAGTTTGAAGAACTGGCCGCCAAAGTTCCCGGCTCGGCCAATGCTATTGTGCTCTTGAACGCCGAGGAGTTGCTCGCGAGCCCGCTGGCCAAAAGGGAAGGCTGGGTGAAAAACTATGAATCGGCCTTCGCCTCCGGAAGCGTGGCAATTCCTCCCGATACTCGCAAGCTCGTCCTGGCAGCTCAAATCGATTTTGACCATCACCATCCCCTGTGGGAACTTGCAGTTGCCGATTTCGGTCAGGAGCGAACCATTGCCGAAGTGGCCCGCGCGACCAAGGGGACGATCGACCCGCTGGCGGAACAGCCCTCCGTGGCTTTGCAACGCGATGCGTATGTCGTGCAACTGGAAGCCAAACGATTGGCCGTCATGTCGCCCGCGAATCGGCAGTCTATTGCCCGCTGGCTTCGCGAGGTCGTGGCGAAACGCGCTTCGCAGCTTTCACCGTACCTAAGCGGCACGCTGGTCGCTTCTTCCGACAGCCAAATCGTCATGGCGCTCGATTTGGAAGATGCGTTGGCGCCCGATCTTGTGCGAGCCCATGTGGCCAGCAGCAACGCGCTCGCCAGCAAAAAGATCGACCCCGATGCGGCGGCCAAAGCCATTTCCAGCGTGCGCGGCGTGGTCCTCGAAGTGGCTGTGACCGACGGCGCCTTCGGCCGGCTGATGGTTCACTTCGACGAAGATGCCTCGGCGCTGATTCCTGTCGCCAAGCCGCTCTTGATGGAGGTTTTGGGGAACCAAGGCGCGACGATCGACGACATCGACACGTGGGAAGTGACGACCGAGCCGAAGCGGTTTGTGTTTCACGGTCCGCTCAGCCAGGAAGGACGCCGCCGGGTCTTCTCGCTAATCGACAATCCCGCCGTGGCCCTCGTCGCACCGGCCGGCGATGGCGCGGCCGCGCCGAACAATCCGCAGCTCAGCAAAGAGGCCCAGGCGTCGCAGGAGTATTTCGCCACGATCTCGAAAATCCGCGACGACCTCCGCGAAAAGTCGAAGGATGTGAAGACGTTTGGTCAGCACGCCTTGTGGCTCGACAATTGGGCCCGCCGCATCGATCGATTGCCAATTCTGAATGTCGATCCGGAACTGCTCGCCTATGGCCGCTACCTGACCGCTCGGATGCGCGACGCCTCGGCCTCGCTCAAGGGCATCGGCATCAACTCGGCCGCCCGCGAAGCTCAGGTCTATCAGCAGTACTCGACCTCGTCGTACGGCTACGGCGGCTACTACGGCGGCGGCTACGGCTACTCGGCGCAGTGGAATAACGTCGAGGGCCAGCGGCGGGCCATCGGGGCTCAAGAGCGGGGCAAGGGAGCCACCCAGGCCCAGCAGATTGCCGCCGAAATCGAAAACGAAACGGTCAAAATCCGCCAAGCGATGACGCAGAAGTATCAGATCAATTTCTAATGTCTCAATCTGATCGGTCGACACCCTGTGCTAACGGCGTTACCTCCGTCCCACAGCTCCGCTTGGGACGAAACGTCTGGAAGCTCCTGCGTGCTAAGCCGCCGATGAACGCGGCGGCACTTGGCCCGGCGTGCTGAACGAGCTGCCCTACAATTGATTGCAAGCGCCCCGGCCGTGGGGTATCATCGGGCTTGTGGGAATTTGTGCACCCCTACTGCGCAAAGATTGTTGAAGCGGCTGCCGCAAAGCGATGCGGGGCCCCTTGCCCACACCTAGGGCACTCCTTCCAGAGTGTCTCCCGCCTGACCAACACCCCTCCCTTTCCAGGCCGATAGGCCTGCGGGGCTCTTTGCCATGCGAATCACAACCCCGATCCTCGCGATCGCAGCCTGTTTGTCAGGTGCGGCCGTGGTCCGGGCCGAGGAAACGACGCCCTCGGCTGATAACGTCAGCTATTTCCGTGACGTACTTCCCATCCTGCGCGGGAAAAACTGCACCGGCTGCCATCAGCCGGCCAAGCGCGGCGGTGAGTATGTGATGACCGAGTTTGCCGGCCTGCTCAAAGGGGGCGAGAGCGGTTCGGCCGCGATTGTCCCGGGGAAACCGGCCGAAAGCTACCTGATCGAACTGATCACGCCGCGGGACGGCAAAGCCGATATGCCCAAGGAGGCCCCGCCGCTCAACGAAGCCGAGATCGCCACGATCACGAAATGGATCGAACAAGGGGCGCTGGACGACACGCCGGCCAGCAATCGGCCGCAGTACGACGCCGACCATCCGCCGATCTACATGGCGCCGCCGGTCCTCAAGTCGGTCGAGTATTCACCCGACGGGAACCTGATCGCCGTCAGCGGCTATCACGAGGTGCTTCTGCACAAGGCCGATGGCAGCGGATTGGCTGGTCGCCTGGTAGGTCAATCGGAACGGATCGAAGCAGCTCGCTTTTCGGCAGATGGCAAGTTCTTGGCAGTTGCTGGCGGTTCGCCCGGCCGCTTTGGCGAACTGCAAATCTGGGACGTCGCCGAGCGCAAGATGAAGCTGAGCGTGATGGTCGGCTACGACACCTGTTACGGCGCGAGTTGGTCGCCCAGTGGCAAGATGGTGGCGATCGGCTGCTCGGACAACACGGTCCGCGCGTTCGATGTCGAATCGGGGAAGCAGATTCTCTTCAGTGGAGCACACAACGACTGGGTGCTGGGGACGACGTTTTCGACCAACTCGGACCACGTAATCAGCGTCAGCCGCGACATGTCGATGAAGCTTGTCGAGGTTGCGACCGAGCGATTTATCGACAACATTACCAGCATTACCCCTGGTGCGCTCAAAGGCGGCCTGATCTGCATCGATCGGAATCCGACCAAAGATGAGCTGCTTTGCGGCGGCTCGGACGGACAGCCGAAGATTTTCAAGATGGTCCGGACCGAAGCTCGCAAGATCGGCGACAACGCCAACCTGATTCGCGAATTTGCCGCGATGCCGGGGCGAGTCTTCGGCGTCGCCTACAGCCCTGATGGTGGGCGGATCGCCGCGGTAAGCAGCAATGACGGCACGGGACAGGTGCGGGTGTATAAGGCGGATGACGGCGCGGTCCTGTGGCAGGTCGATGTGCCTGAGGGGGGGATGTACACCGTCGACTTCAGCCCCGACGGCAAGACCGTTGCTGCTGGCGGATTCGATGGCGACGTCCGCCTCTACAACGCGGCCGACGGTACGCCGATCAAGCGATTCACACCCGTGCAGGTCACCGGCCAAACGGTTGCAGCGCAGTGATATAGCAAAAAGTGAGAATAGCCGAGAGCAAACTTGCTCCCGCTGGATCGCACATAGACGGTCAATTCGCAGGTCGACGGGGCCAGGTTTGGTCCCGGCTCATGAAACGGAATTTAGTACGATGAAACTGAAACGCCCGCTCTGCGTTTTTTGCTGGATTTCCAGCCTCGCGCTGGCTTCGCTCGTCCTTGCGGCCCGGGGCCAGGAAGTGCCGGCTGAGAAGCTTCCGGACGGACTCAACGTGGTATCGATCACCGCCGAACCCGCGTCGGTCGATCTCAAGCACAAGTTCGACTATCGCCAGGTGCTCATCACCGGCAAGCTCGATTCGGGCGAGAGTGTCGACCTGACGCGGATGGCCACAGCTTCGCAGGCCGGCTCCGCGGCCACCGTCTCCAGCGACGGCTTGATCCGTGCCCAGGCAGACGGGACCGACGAAGTCACCTACACCTTTGGCAGCCATTCGGTCAAAGTTCCTGTTACCGTCGGCGGCGTGACCGCTCCGCACGATGTCAGCTTCGTGCGCGACGTACAGCCGGTGCTCAGCCGGATGGGCTGCAATCAAGGAACGTGCCACGGAGCTAAAGACGGCAAGGCGGGCTTCAAGCTGTCGCTCCGCGGCTACGATGCCTTGTACGATCACCGCGCTTTTACGGACGACATCGGCGGCCGGCGATTCAATCGCGCCGCGCCCGACCAGAGCTTGATGCTCCTCAAGGCGACCGGCTCGATCCCCCATGTCGGCGGCGTGCGAACTTCGGTCGACCACCCGTACTACAAACTTGTCCGCGATTGGATCAGCCAAGGCGTAAAGCTCGATCTCGGCGCGCCCCGCGTCGCCAAGATTGAAGTTTCGCCTCTCAATCCGATTGTCCCCCGCCCGGGCATGAAGCAACAAGTGCGCGTCATGGCCACGTACACCAGCGGCGAGGTCCGCGACGTTACGCGCGAAGCCTTCATCGAAAGCGGCAACATCGAGACGATCGAAGCCAATAGCAGCGGCGTACTGACGACCCTCCGCCGCGGCGAGGCACCGGTCCTCGTTCGCTACGAAGGGGCCTACGCCGCCACCACGATCGTCTGCATGGGCGACCGCAGCGGATTTGCCTGGGAACAAAAGCCGCAGCTCAATTACATCGACCGCTTGGTCGACGAAAAATTGCAGCAGGTGAAGATCGTGCCTGGCGATCTTTGCACGGATGACGAGTTTGTGCGGAGGGTCTACATCGACCTCACAGGCCTGCCCCCCACATCCGATCAAGCGCGGGCCTTTGCCGCCGATCCGCGCGACAGCCGCACGAAGCGCGAAGCGCTCGTCGACGATCTGGTCGGCAACCGCGAGTACGTGGAACACTGGACAAACAAGTGGGCCGACCTTCTGCAGGTAAATCGCAAGTTTCTCGGCGAAGAGGGCTCGATCGCTCTCCGCAACTGGATCAAGGACGCGATTGCCTCGAACAAGCCGTACGATGAGTTTGCCCGCGAAATCTTAACGGCGAGCGGCTCAAATCTCGAAAACCCTCCGGCCGCCTACTGGAAGGTTCTCCGCGATCCGACCGGAGCGATGGAAAACACCACGCACCTCTTCCTGGCGGTGCGGTTTAATTGCAACAAGTGCCACGACCATCCGTTTGAGCGGTGGACCCAGGATCAGTACTACGAACTGTCGCAATTCTTCGCACAGGTCGGCCGCAAGGAAGCGCCGGAGTACGTCGGTCAGCGAATCGGCGGCAGCGCGGTGGAAGGAGCGGTGCCGCTCGTCGAAGTCGTGTTCGACGCGGGGAGCGGCGACGTGAAACACGACCGCACCGGGCAAGTCGTCGCGCCGTCGTTTCCCTATTCGCATGCCGATGTCGCGCCTGAACAAGCAGCCCGCCGCGAGCGGCTCGCGCAGTGGATGACTTCCAAGGAAAACCAATATTTCGCCAAGAGCTACGTCAACCGCCTGTGGGGTTATCTGCTCGGCGTGGGGATCATCGAACCGATCGACGACATTCGCGCCGGCAATCCGCCGACGAATGCCGCGCTGCTCGACGCCCTGACCGAAGACTTCGTCGCCAGCGGCTTCGACATGCAGCACCTTCTGCGGACGATTTGTAAGTCACGAACTTACCAGCTCTCGGTCCGGACGAATCGCTGGAACGAGGACGACGAAATCAACTACAGCCATGCGATCCCTCGCCGGCTGACGGCCGAAGCCCTGTTCGACTCGATTTATGCCGCCACGGGCTCGACGCCGAAACTCCCGGGTGTTCCAGCCGGTTTCCGGGCGGCGCAGCTCACCGATGCGGGAGCGACGATTCCGTTCCTCGACGACTTTGGCCGCCCGGTTCGTGAGTCCTCTTGCGAATGCGAGCGATCCACCGGCATGGTCCTCGGGCCAATCCTAAAGCTGATCAACGGGCCCACCGTGGCCGATGCGCTGGCCGACCCGGCGAGCGAGCTGAACAAACTGGTGGCCGAGCAACCGGACGACACGCTCCTCATCGAGGAAGTCTTCCTGCGATTCCTCGGCCGCAAGCCGACCGAAAGTGAAATGGCGTTCAGCGCCGACGCTCTGCGAGCAGCGGTGAGCGACCAGGAAAAGGCCGCCGTGACACTGGCCGAGTATGAGAAAGCGATCCCCGCCAAACAGGCCGAGTGGGAGAAGTCGGTTGGTAAGCCACTGGTCTGGACGCCGCTCGTGCCGAGCGAGCTGAAGTCGGCGGTAGGAGCCACGCTCACCAAGCAGGACGATGGATCGATCCTGGCCACCGGCACAGCCGAGAAGGATGTATACACCGTGATCGCTCCAACGGATCTGCAGGGGATCACCGCGATTCGCCTTGAAGCCTTGCCCGACGATTCACTCGCCGCGAAAGGACCCGGCCGTGCCCAGAATGGCAACTTTGTACTCAGCGAACTGAAGCTGGCGGTGGCGGCCAAGGGCGATCCGGCCCAAAGTGCGCCGGTCGAGTTGCAGAATGCCTCGGCCGACTTCAGCCAGGACGGCTGGAACGTCGCCGGCGCAATCGACGGCAACGACCAGAGCGGCTGGGCGATCATGCCCGCCTTCGGCCAGGCCCACACAGCGATTTTCGAGACCAAGGTCGATCAGGGACACGCCGGAGGCTCGCTGCTCACATTCACCCTCTCACAGCAATTTCCCGATGGCAAGCATCTCCTGGGACGGTTCCGCCTCAGCGTGACCGATGCCCAGCGGCCTGTGGGGGGAAGTTCGCTCCCGCCGGAAATTGCCGCGGTGCTGGCGGTTCCTGCCGCCGAGCGCACTCCCGAGCAAGCGGCGGCGATCGCCGCGCACTACCGCTCGCTCGACGTCGAACTCAAGCGGCTCTCGGATGAATTGGCGAAAGCGACCGAACAAGCGAGCCGGGCTCGCGCGGTGGGAGTTCAAGATCTCGCCTGGGCCCTGATCAATAGCCCGGCATTTTTGTTCAATCGGTAACTTGTTCTGCATTCGGCAACTTCATTCGAGACAAGGAACGACGGCATGCGGTCACTATTCGTGTTGGCTTTGATGCTGGGCAGTTGGGCTATCGCGGCGGAATCATCCGCGCAGGAGGCTAACGTGGGCGGGCGAGTTTACGAGTTGCGTACGTACACCACGCTTCCCGGCCGGCTGCCGGCGCTCGAAAAG
>JALORD010000400.1 GCA_025459145.1 Pirellulaceae bacterium
CTGCGGCGGCCGAGGCCCACACTCCAGTGCGGGTGAAGGACTGCTCAATACCTCCCCCTCCGATGGATATTCCGTACGCGGAAGCATGGTTCTCCAACAGCATCGTACGCCCCTCCCAACCCAGGTCATTTGCGACGATCGCATCAAAGTCTCCATCGCCATCCACATCGGCCACCGCTTGGCCGCCTGTGCTCGTTCCCTGACTCGCGTAATTCGACCCGTATGTCCAGCGCGCGGCTACGAATCGACCTTGGCCGACGTTCACCCAGAGTGTGCCCTCGTTGTAGGAGCCGCTTGGACGGCGCGCGACGAGCGCGTCCAAATCGCCATCGCGGTCGAAATCCGCTACGTCGACGGCCGCGCCCCCCAGGCAGTCTTGGAGGTTTTGGAATGCGTCGGTCCCTGTAAACTGGCCACGGCCGTCATTGAGCCACACCGCATCAAGGTCTGTACCGACCAGAAAGGCGTCCAGACTGCCGTCGCCATTCACGTCGCCCAACGCCACGTTGCGATTTCCAACTGACCCGATTTGCTGCCCGCTATTGGCGAACCGGCCTTGGCCGTCGTTTAGCCAGACTTCGCCCGGCCGATCGAAATCAGCCGTGAATGCATCGAGATCGCCATCGGCATCCAGGTCACCCAGCGCCACGTCCCGGCTGTCCCCCGATCCCAAGCTCTGGCCACTGTCGGTAAAGAGCGCATGTCCATCGTTCAGCCAAACGGAATTGGACTGGCCGTGCGCGTTGGCCACAAAAGCATCCAGGTCGCCATCGGCATCGAGGTCCCCGAGCGAAATACCCATCGTCAGTGCGTTCCCTAAGCGTTGGCTGCTGTCAGTGAAGTAGCCTCGGCCATCGTTGAGGAAGACGCGATTGCCGTGCCCGTAGGTTGCCACAAAGGCGTCCACGTCGCCGTCGCCGTCGAGGTCGTCCAAGGCGACATCCCTGCCGTCAAATGGACCGAGCTGCTGACCGGTATCGATGAAGTGTCCGTTTCCAGATCCGTTGTTCAACCAGACGCTGCTCGGCTCCGGCAGCGCGTTCGCCAAGAAGACGTCGGGATCGCCATCTCCATCCAGGTCCTTCATGGCCACGCCGTAGGTTTCCGGGAAGCCGAAATGCTCGACGGTGCTCTCCGCGAACGTCGCGGTGCCGCCCGCAACGGCGGCGCGGAACTCCCAGCTGAACGGCGCAACCGGTGTGTCGCCGTCGGCGCTGTGGATGGCGCGAGTAGCGGTGATCGCGACGCGCTCGCCCGGGTGGAACGGTCGTGCTGGGGTCAAGCTCGCCGTGGCCCGATCGACGCCAAGCGCGTTAGGCGGGACGACGAACTGGCCGCTCTCGGCCCCGTGGACGAAGAAGGTCTGGTCTGAGACCGTCGCCGGATCGACATCTTCGCCAAAGGTTGCCGAAACTTGCGCGTCCTGCGGCGCCTGACCGTCATTTTGAGCGGGAATGGTGTCGACGACGTGCATGGCGGGCGGACCGCTGACGCCACCCCGGAAGGAAATCCGTCGGTTCATCTCCAAGTCATGATCGCCGCGCCCGCCATCGACATAGTGCAGCACGACACGATCGGGAAAGATCTCCGCCCCCGTCGTCCCGTCGAAGGGGAACTCGTACCAGAAATCAGACGTGCTCCCTGCGGCGGCGCCGAACTGGTAGAAGCTGTGGGGCACGACGCCGGCCGGCATCAGGAGGGTCACCGTGGTGGAGCCGCCGGCGGCGACGTCTTCGACGACACCATCGAAGAAGCCGAGCGGGAACGGGATCGCGTACGGGCTGTTGCCGGGCGAGGGATTCTCGATCGCCCAGACACCGTCGAGTGTCGACCCGGCTGCCGATTTGAGCGTGACGTACTGCTGGTCGCCGGAATTGCGAAGCGTGGCCACGTCCGTTTGGAGACTGTCAAGCGTGCCGTCCCGGTCGGCGTCACCGGAGTATGGGCCGCCGTCCTCCTCGACATCCGCCACGCCGTCGCCATCGCGGTCGGCCTGGACCACAACGGAATTGCTGAACTCCGAAGTGCTGATCTGTCCCGTAGACGTCGCGGCGATGAATTGGCCCGCGGGAGTGCTCCTCGGGAAAGAAAGATAGAAAGGTGCCAGCCCGAGCGCGTCCGTCGTGACCGTGGCTGTGCCCAGCCACGCTTGACCTTCGCCGTGACCAGATGGGTCAGCCGCCGCGCTCGTGTAGAAATCGAGTTCGAAGGTCGTGTTCGCAAGGCTCTTCAGGGTCCCGCGAATGCGGGTCGTGTCGGCATCCGAGAGGGCATACGTGAGGGAAGGAAAATCGGGAGAGGCGTAGAAGTAGTAGTAGGGCGGAGTCTCCGTCACTCCCGCAGGCCAGCGGTCGATCCCCAGGCCGCCATTCGAGTCCATCGAGTTGCCCAGAATCTGATTGCGGGTCACGCTGTCGGTGTAAGCAACCCCCGCGCCGCCGTTGAAGGCGATCGTGTTCGCGGCCAACGGATCGCGTCCACCCACGATGTTGTGAGCGCCTGAGTACAGCTGGATCCCGTGCAATCCGTTCCCGCACGGAGTGGTTCCATCGGCGGCAACGCCGATGTAGTTTCCTTCCAAGACGTTGGAATTGGATCCGCTGAACCAAGCGTACCGCCAGGCCACCTCGATGCCGTTCTCCCGGTTCCCGGAGATCACGTTGCCCGCCCCTGGGGCAGTGCCCCCAATGCGGTTGTGATGCGAACCGAAGAGTGCGATCCCCACACCATTCGGCACAGCGTGTAACCCTTCGGCATCGGTCCCGATGTAGTTTCCCACGATGATATTGTCCCTCGATTCGTACAACAGGATTCCGGCGTTGTGGTTTCCGGAGATGACGTTGCGCGCCTCGGGCGTGGTGCCGCCGATGCGGTTGCCATCGGAGTGGACGATCGCGATTCCTGCCGTGTCATTGCCCAAGACCGAGCCTTGGTGGGGGCCGAGATAGTTGCCCTGGATGATATTCCCCCCGCCGTCTTCCAGGAGGATGCCGTTGCCGCCGGTGATCGAACCAGAGGGGGAAACCTGGAGAAAGTAGTTGATCCGCAATCCGCGCACCACACTGTCCCCGGCGGTGATGTGCAGGCCGGTGTAGCCCGCCTGCTGCCAATAGGGCCCGTTGAGAGAAACGATCGGCGCTCCGGCGTAGCCGGGCTGGGTCGTGCCGTCGATCACCACCGGGTCGGTGATCGTGGGCAGCGGTGCGTCGACAAAGATGGCACGCCCGCGTGGGAGGTCGAAGCTGATCGTGTTCTTGCCCGGCAGCAGGTTGGCCAGCCGGATTGCCTCGCGGAGCGTCGTCGTACGACCGTCCGACACACCGTCATCGATGTCCCAATCCGAGTTGACTACCAGGGGAGGACAGGGATCAACCTGCGTGGTCACCTGAACCGTGTTATTGCTCTGGTTTTGGTCCGCGCCGGGGCTCGTGACGCGGGCACTGTTGGTCGCTGTTCCCACCTGTGTTGGTCTGACGACGATCTTCGCGGTGACGCTCTCTCCGACTCGCAACTCGCCGACGTCGAACGTGACCGTGCCGCCGGAAGATATGTACGGGACAGGGACATCTCGCGACTGGGGTACGTCGCCCCATCCGATGTCCCGCAGCGCGGCCAGATCGAGCGGCGTGGGCCACTCCCGCGTTCCGGCCTCGATCACGGGGTCCATGAGCGCGGGGTCGCCCTGGTCGGTTGTGTCGGTCCGCCAATGGACCAGTTCAGGATCCAGCGGGACCGCGCCTCCGGCATCGTACGCCGCGCGCGCGAAACTCCCTCGGAATGTCCCGCTCAGCGAATCGGAGCGGACCTGCCACGCGGGCGACGTACCGATTCCGAGCACATGACCGAGTTCATGCATGGCCACCGACAGGAAATCGAGTTCGTCCGCATCGAGCCCGTCGAGCGTGTCGCCGAAATGGAACTTCGCGGCCGGGTTGAGATTGAATGCGATCGAGCCGCCCCACGGGCCGAAGTCGCCGGGAGCGGGCCAACTGGCACCGACTTCGCCGCGCGTCCGCACGGCGTTGACGAACTCAGCGGAACCCCACGCCACCGACCCGCCAGGTCCGGCCACGCCGCCTTCGAGCATTCCGGAACCGAATCCCCCGAGGTCGCGGCCGCCGACGAACACGAGCAGTTCGTTCGCGGCAATCTCGAGGTCCTCCACGCCCGCGTCTTGGCCGCTGGCAGGGTCGGTGAAGGTCGCGGTCCAATGGTTCTCGCCAGCCGGCACGATCGCGGCCAAATCGTCGCGCAAGTCCTGCAACACGTAGTCGGCAGCCATTTCGAGCAAGTCCATCTTCTCTTGGCTGTCGAAGAACGGCGGAAAGTACTCCCACGTGTCGGGATTGAAGTAACCCGTGTCGTGGCTGTAGTCGAAGCGGATCCGCAGCGGCTGGTTGTCCGGTGGCGGCAGGGTGCGCGTGCCGGTCACTGAGACTAACTGGACCTCGGCCGGCAGTGTGTCGGAAAGCACGATGCCTTGGGCCGTGTCCGGGCCTTGATTCGTCACTGTGAGTGTGTACGTCAGATCCCCTCCCACGCCGACGGGATCAGACGTTGCGGTCGCCGTCACAGCCAAGTCGGTCTCGCGCGGGAGCGTCATCGGTGCAGGCGAGACGTGCGTCACCAGGGTCAGCGTGTTGTCGCTCAGGTCCAACTCCGTCACAGAGGAGGACACCGTGGCCGTGCTGAGCATCTCGCCCGAATCCGTCAGCAACATCGTGATGGTCACGTCCACGCTCTGGCCGCTGGGAAGCGGGCCGAGATTCCCCACCACGGTGCCGCCGGACTGTTCGAGCGTCGCTCCGGAACTCGCGCTGGCGGAGATGAAATGCACGCCGCGCGGCAACGCGTTGGTGAAGGACACGTCGGCCGCCGTTCCCGGGCTATGGTTGGTGACGGTGTACGAGTATGCCAACCTCTGGCCCACGAAGGCCGGCAGTGGCAGCGCGCTCCCGGTGATGCGCAGCCCGGGTGCGATGGGCGACGCCGGCCCGCCCGGATCGAGGATCTCGCCGTTAGCCGTCAGGTCGTGGTCACCCCGCGCGCCGTCCACGAAGT
>JALORD010000401.1 GCA_025459145.1 Pirellulaceae bacterium
TCTTCCTTGCGCCCGAACAGATACAGGCTGCTCACGGGGGCCTCGTCGTACGGCCGCTTCAGAACTGTATCGGCTGCGATCTTGAGATCGCTCTTCAGGCCCAGCGGATCCGCCGGAAACCAGCCAGCGGCCCGCATGATGGACCGCACTTCGGCCTCGGAGCCGATCAGGGCGACATTGATCGGGTCCCCGGGATGGCCGTCACCAGTTCGAGTAATTCCCGGCGTATCGGCCAAAGCTGGATGACGACGCTCGTACCGCTTCCAGAGCGCGGGCATCACCAGGTAGGCGACGATCAAGTAAACGCACAGGCCCATGCCGAGCCCGAAAGCCGCTCGCCGCCAGAGGGGCGTGCGTCTTGGCGGCTGCTGATCGGCGTCGGGGGGTAGAACCGACATGGGCATGGGTGGCATTCCGGAAGGCGCTCGGCCGATGCTGATCGATGCAAGCGCCCAGCGCCGCGAGTGTGACGGAAGTTGTGAGGCTCCGCGGCAAGCACGCAGCCAGAGCTACTCGGCGCGCTTCACGCCCGGCGGTTGCCAGGTGCCATTAATGATCGACGGGGCCGTTTCTTGGGGCCAGTAGAGCCGCATCATGAGGATGAATTTGTCCTTGGGGGCGGGAAGCCAGTTCGCTTCTTTCTCCTTGCCGGGCGACTCGTTTTGAATGTAGATGTCGAGCGAGCCGTCGTCGTTGTACTGCAGCTTGTCGCGGGGGCTGACGGTGTACTTATTGAGCCGGTTATCGACAAAAAAGTACTCGCCGTCGTACATCGTGAGCGACCAGAAGCCGGTCGCCGGCGGCGTCTGCCCCTTGGGAAAATGCAGGACGTACTTGTACGCACCGCTATACGGCTGGCCTGACGTGTCGACTTCCGAGGTCGGATAGACGGCGTCCTGAGGACGATTCGCGCCCAGGCCAATGGCAGTGATGAGGGCTCGCTGCAAGTAGTCGGTGCCATAAAGACCCGTCTTCGTCGTGAAGACCCAACCCTTTTCGGCAGTCCCGGCTGTCTTGAAGTGGCCCATGATCTTGGCGAATGCCGCCTGCGGAACGCTGGCCAGCTCCTTCACCACGGCCGGGTCCAGCTTGCTCGCATCGAACTCTTTACCCGGTACGAGGCCGATCTTGGCCATCCTCGCCAGGATCGGCGCGTCTTCTGCAGCGGGCGGATTCGTCTTCATCAGCGTGGCCAAGAGCTGGAAATAATCGGCGATGGGGAGGCGGTTCACCTGCTCGCGAACCGCGGTCTTCTCGTCGATTCCCGGATCAACCTTGCCGGCCGGCGGGGTGTAGGGCTTGCGGTAGCTGGACAGCGGTACGAGCTGATACTTGTCCATCACTGCGTGGCACGCCTCGTAATCCTCAGGAGTTCCGGTGCAGTAGGTGCGGCCGAGAATCCAGACAATATCGGTCGGCGATTTCAGCTCTTTCAGCTCCGGCGGAAGCGTTCCCTTCCAGCCGGGACCGGTGATTGCGTAGGACTGGGCTTTATTGCCGGTCGTCCGGGTCCCCGGCACCTGAAAGACGTTGGTCCAGCCGTCGAGCATGGGCATCAGGAAATAGCGATCTCCCAAATCCGGCAGACTCAGGACGTACGGTTCTGCGGCCAGATCGAGCCAGGCGGTCGAATAGAGCGTGTCGGCATTCGGCGCGGTCACGTCCTTGAATGAAGCATCGGGATAGGCCCGCATCCGCAGGAACTGCCCCATCGGGGCGTGCGTCCCTTCCGGCCTGGCGGTGTTCGTCATCACTCGCCGCGTGAAATCCATCGTTACCAGCGGATATCCGTAGATATAGGCTTCTTCGGCGATTGCCTTCGCTTCGGCTGGCGTGAGTTGGCCGTAAGCCACAGAAACTGGTAGCGCAGCGGCGAATGTCATGATGAGCCAACCGGACAAATGAATGGGGAACTTGTTTTTCATGGGGCGGATTTGGAATGAAGAAAGTGTTCCTGCAAATGCGACCGGACGACGGGGTGCAGGTTCCGCGCTAGTTCGCAGCTTGGTTCGGATCGCCATCCGGCTGTTTCAGCCGGACGAGCAGCCACTGCTCCGTACTGTTTTGGCCGAGATGAATCAAACAGGGCGATTCGTCCTTGGTCAGGTTATAGAGCCCCGTTTCGATGACGTTCTGGGTGTTGTCGCCGACGGTGAAGGCGACGCGCTGCGTGTTCTTGTCGACCGAGCCGTGCACGACGTGCGTCTGGTTCGTGACGTTGTCGGTGTAGTTGCCGCGTACGACGCCCGCTTTGTTCACGGCCAGCTGAATCGCGACGTCCGACTTCGTCTGGCCGGGTTTGGTCAGGGCAAACACGCCGAGCGGCAGCCAGTCGCCATCGCTGGGAGCTTCGGCCTGAGTACCGCTCGCAGCGAGCTGCGCCGCTTGATCGTAGTACTCCGCCGAGGTGCCGACGTCCTGGCCATTCACGTAGACATCATCGTCCTGGTAGGTGACGTTGTTGCCGTAGTCGTAGTAGACGGGCGTCGACGTCATATAGCCGCAATAGGCGGCCGCGTCGTACCACGTGCATGGTGCCCAGGCTGCGCCAGCCGCCCAACCAGCGGCAAACCAGGCGCCGGGATGATCGGTGTACCAGCCGCGCCCATAGACGCCCCAGTGGTTGTAGTTTGTTCGCACGGCAGCCGCCGCCGTATATCGCCCCGACGGCGTCACGCGCGTAAAGCCGGCCGCGGCGCCATTGGGTCCCGCGACGAATCCCCGGCCGCCGCCATAACCGTCCGGCCCGCGAAAGCCTTCCGCTCCGGCCACGCGTCCACCCGGGCCAACGCCGATGGCCTGACCGGCCACTCCGCCCCCGGCTCCTTCGACACCGCGGCCCGCGACCGCTCCGCCGTTGGGGCCAACAGCCGCTCCGCGGCCATAGGTGTTGCCGCCGGGACCAGTGATCGTCGTGCCGGTGGCTTCGCCGCCGCGCGGTCCGGTATAGGTGCCGTGATTCACGTCAAAATTGTCGCCGCTCCAGGACTTGGTCCCGCCCAGATTGTGTCCTTCGTCCGAAGGGAGGCCCAGGAAGCTATTGAGCGAGCTGCGGCTGGGAGCACCCCCGCTGAATCGGTCGCCAAAGCTGTCTCGCGAGAGCCCTCCCGCCCCCGCACCTCCACCGAAACCACTGAGCCCGCCGCGGTCGAAGCCACCGGCATTGAAGCCGCCGCCACCCAGGCCCCCAAGTCCGCCGGCTCCGCGGTCAAAACCACCGCCGGCACCGCCGAGTCCCATGCCACCTCGATCAAAACCCGCACTGCCGCCGAGTCCACCGGCTCCCCCGAATCCGCCACCGCCACCCAATCCAGCTCCGCCAAGTGCACCGCCACCAAAACCACCCCCGCCCATTCCGCCGCGGCTCATGCCTCCAGCACCTCCGAAACCACCGCCGCCGAAGCCTCCGCCGCCTCCGAAACCGCCACCTCCCATGCCTCCTCGTGCGCCGCCAGCCCCTCCCAACCCTCCGCCGCCAAAGCCGCCTCCTCCACCATGAAACCCGCCGCCGCCGAATCCGCGGCCGAGCGAGAAGGAAGGAAGCATCGTGACGAGGCACAGTGCGGCGAGCGTGAACCAGCAGGGGCGCGACATGGAGTGGTTTCCGAAAGTGAGTGAGATGTGCGGCTAGACGAGTGGTGGCTGGTCTACTGTTGGTCTCTTGACCGCTTCAGTACCACTTCGTCGGTATCGGGAAGGCTCTGGCCGGCGAGGGTGCGACGGGTCGACTGCCAGACGTAGGCGTTGTCGTCGAGCCGCCGCAAAACGTTTGTCGCAGAAGTAGGCAGACCATCGCCCGTGACGCCCCGCAAGTCTGCCTGCCAGCCCCCGTCGAGGGGCCTCCAGACGCCGACTGCGTGACCTCCGTCGGCGCTAAAATTCCACGACTGAATGTGCCCGCCTTCAGGATTCCAGCCAATCAGTTGCAGGCCCGCTGTGGTCGTTCCATCGGAGTGGGTCGTTGTGTATTTCCTCTCCATGAAGCTCTTGTTCGCGATCCAGCGACAGACGGACACCGTTTTGGCGCCGTGTTCCTCGGCCGTCCAATTGCCGATGAGCCACTCGAGATCAGCCACATTTCGGTACGCCGACGGCAACTCCAGCCGCGAGTCGCGAACGGTCGACATCCGCCATTTGCCGTTCTCTTTCACGTGGACGACGAGGTACTTGCTGATCGCCGGGGCGCCGGCCGGCGCAGGATCGAGCATGGCCCTCCCTTCTTCAATCGCGGCGCTATCGCTGAGCAATTTCAGCGAATCGATGACAATCCGCATCTTGGCCTGCGGCATTGCCTTGATGAGAGCCTCGTACTCCCCGGCGATGGCCTCGCGGCCGACAAACTTTTGTCCGGCTTCGTTTACCAATTCACCCTTCGCGGTCCAGTGTGCGGCCACCGCCTGAGCGTCTCCCGCGTTAAACGCAGCGACGAACTCCTCGGAAGCAGCGCGAATGGCCGACAACTCGGCGTCACTGTCGCTTGACTCCGCAGCCGGCCGGTCACTGGCGGAAGGATTCTCCCGATCCTGTCCGAGGCAAACGGAATTGCTGAGCGAACCGCTCAACCACAAGAAGAGCAGGGAAATGGCCACAGGGGCCCACAAAGGAGTTCGCACGGGGTGCACCAGGTAGAAGATTCAGGGGAAGGCGCAGCCGTGCGCGAGAAGGGCGGCCTCTGCCACCGCAATTTGGCGACATCGCAAGACCAAACATAGGTTGACTCGCCCCGCGAAGGAGCGATGGGGGCCCGGAATTGGCTGACGCGTCAACCTATTCCTTTCTCAAAGTCGCTGCAATCAAACCTATCGAATAATTCATGAATCACAGTCGGTTGATCGATGCGTCGACTTTGGCTGTAGGCCGCATTGGGCGAGTCTGCGACGGGCAGGCGAGTCGGAATTCCCCACACGGCGCTGCGGCTCTACTTTGAGGGGGGCGCATTGAGCCGACGCTGCGGGCGACGAAAGTCGTTAGCGGGCTTGGACTTCCAAGTGGCCGCCGAAGAGGCTCGCCGCGGCGAAAAATTGTTCGGCTTTTCGCGATTTTTCATAAGTCGTTGTGCGA
>JALORD010000402.1 GCA_025459145.1 Pirellulaceae bacterium
TCGTTCGTCAGCATCGGGGGCCTGGCACTCGTCGCCCGCTTGGTCGGCGCCGGCGATCGCCAAGAGGCCGCCCACGCCACCCGGCAGGCTTTACTCGCCGGAATCTTCTTTGCTGCCGCGGGAATTGTCCTCGTGCTCACGGCGGGAAACTGGTTCGTGCGGGCCATGAATCTCGAGGGGGAGGCGGCGGCGCTCGCGACACGCTATTTGTGGATCCTCACACCCGCGATTCCCCTGATCATGCTCGAACAGGTTGGCACCGCCTGCCTCCGCGCGTCGGGCGACACCGTGAGCGGCCTGGTGGCCCGCGTCGTCGTGAACATCGCCAACCTGGCGATCAGTACCGCGCTTGTGCTGGGGCTCGGTCCCTTTCCGCAGCTCGGCTGGGACGGACTGGCGATCGGCACCACCTGCGGACACGTGCTGGGGGGTGCAATCATCCTGGGGCGATTGATTCAAGGCGGCGGCGGCGTGTCAATCGCGGCGGGAGCGGCATCCTTCCGTCCCGACGTAGCGCTGATTCGCCGGATGCTCCGCGTCGGCCTGCCGGGCGGAATGGATATCGTCGCCGTCCTCGTTTGTCACCTCCTCTACGTGGCGATCATCAATTCGCTCGGAACGCTCGCCCAGGCGGCGCACGGCCTGGGCGTCCAGATCGAGGCGATGTCGTACCTTCCGGGCTCGGCGTTTCAAGTCGCTGCGGCCACACTCGCCGGCCAGGCCCTGGGCGCGGCCGATCCGCGCCGAGCACGCCGGGCGGTCCTCTACTGCGTGGGTTCGGCGACCTCGATCATGTGCGTCGCCGGCCTCGTGATGTACTTCGCCGGCGAGCAGCTCGCGGCCCTCTTTACCGGCGGGCCGACCGAAACCTCGATCCTGGTCGGCCAATTGCTCAAGATCGTGGCCTGGTCGTGCCCCCCGCTGGCGATTTTGATCGTGGTGAGCGGAGCGCTGCGCGGTTCGGGCGATACTACCTGGCCGCTCGTCATCACGCTCGTGGGACTCGCCGGCATTCGCATTCCCGGCGCGTGCCTGCTCGCCTGGGACGAAATCCCGCTCCCCTGGCTCGATCTGGCGATTCCCGGCCTGGGCCTCGGCGTCGCCGGAGCCTGGTGGGCGATGGTCGTCGACGTCACGCTCCGCAGCATTCTGACGGCCAGCCGGTTCCTGCATGGCGGCTGGCTGCGGGTGCGGGTGTAAGCGATGGGGTCCGACTGCGACCCTGCTTTTCGGATTCCTCGCGTAACGCCTCGCGGGTGGCGTAGCCACTAGTCGGCAGTGGATTCGTCCCCGGCGCCGCCAATCGATAACCCCTTCGTTGTTACCGAAAATCCTCCGAACCACTGCCGCAATATATGACGTAAACTATTGCCGGGCAGTGCATTGCGCACGATCGGCAAGCGACACAATTCGCCGCGCCACGCGATTGTCCGATTTGCAGGCACCAGCGATAATCGAGTGATTGGTGAACTATGGGAATGCCGCCCCCTGCTCGAGTTTCCGGGACGAAGGTTTCCGGGGCTAAGGTTTCCGAGTCTATGGCCGAACCGTTCGATCCCTACCGCAAATGGCTGGGAATTCCTCCCCACGAGCAGCCGCCGAATCACTATCGGCTGCTTGGGATCGCCCTGTTTGAGCACGATCCCGACGTGATCGAGCATGCCGCCAATCGGCAGATGAGCCATATTCGGACGTTTCAAGGGGGGAAGAACGCGGCCCATTCGCAGCGCATTCTGTCCGAGCTGTCGGCCGCCAAACTGTGCCTGCTGACTCCCGATCGCAAGACCAAGTACGACTCGGAGCTGCGGGCGAAGCAACGCATGGCGGAGCCCGTCCCGGCGACTCCGGTGGAAGCGATTCCCGTAGAGGCGGTCCCGGTCGCGGCTCCCCTGGGAGTTCCGCCCCTGCCGACAGCCTCGCGGGCCCGGGACGAGCGGTGGCGGACCGATGAAGTTCCCGATCCGCACCTGGCGCCGCCGCCGGTGCCGATTCCCATGCCCGTCGGCACGGCCGTCGCGCCACTCCCCGTGATTCGCGGCCGATCGGCCAATGTGATTCTCGCCCGCCGCCAGAAGAGCCGCTTTGCGGTCATCATGATTGTTACGCTGGCAGTACTCATGGTGGCAGGGGTAGTGGCCGCGGTCATGATCGGTCAGCAGTTGAACGAGCAGGAAGCCACTTCCCGCACTGGGCCCAAAGGGGCAGTGTCCGCAAGCGCCGCAGCACCGATCAACGACGCCGGGCGCAAGAGCGCTGGTGACACCCCAATGGCGAACATGGTGATTGAAGGTGAATCGCCGGCAAGCCCTTCTCGCGGCGCTTCCAATACCCAAGACACAAACTCCGCGAGATCTTCCTTGGCGGCTGGTGCCGCGTCTTCCACGAACGTTCCGCCTGTCGATCGGGTTCGGCAGGCGATCTTTCTCGCGCAAGAGGCGCTGGCCGATCGCGACGAAGATGCGTTTGTGCGGCAGATCACCCGGGCGGAACAGGATCTGGCCGGGGGACGAATCGACCAGTTTCACCGCGATTCGTTGCAGCGACAGGTGGACGAGTTGCGGGCGATCAGCAAGCTCGTGCAATCGTTCTGGCAGTCTGTCCGCGAGGGTGTGCACGATAAGCTCAGCCCCGGCGAACCGGTCAAGGTTCTGCAGCACGAGCTCGTGCTGGTCGCGCGCGAAGGGGATGTCGTCGAACTGAAGATCGATGGCCAAGAGCACCGCGCAGCGATCGCCAAGCTCGATCCGCTGGCGGCGGCGTCCGTCGCGGGGCGGAACGTGCAGCTGACCGAACCCGCGTCGCTGCTGCCGATCCTGGCCTTTCTGTCGGTCGATCGCCGGGCTGCGGCGATGCATGGCGGAAATCCACTCGTCCAATTCGGCCGCCGGCTGGCGCAAGAACAGCGCTTCCATCAGGCTCAAAATGCGGAATCGCTCGCCGAACTCGCCGTCTGGCTGCAATCGACATTTGGCGAGCAGCCCGAGAATCGCTAGTGGCGGCCGTCGAATTTTGCCCGGCTATTTCCCGGCGGGCAAAGTTAGATTGGGTTCGCGAATCAATTCGCCCAAATATCCCGTTGCCTTGTCGGGGCGGGCCAGTGCCAGGGCGATCAACTCCACCTGACGTGCAGTAAAGGGGACGGCAGTGCCGGGTGCCGGCGGCTCTGGAACGAGCCGCTCCACGATCGCTGCGAGCAGCGTTTCGAAACCGGCCCCCGAAACGGCGCTTACAAGGAGCCCGGCCGGCCGACCATCACCGGGCGGCTGCTGCAGGTCGCATTTGTTGTGAATCGCCAGCGGCGCGCGCCTCGTTACGCTGCTCGCGGCGGACCAGACGTCGTCGTCGGCAGCCGTCCACGGCGCGGAAGCGTCGCTGACAACCAGGACCAGATCTGCCGCCACCAGCTGCTCGCGGGTCCGGGCGATTCCCGCGACCTCGAGGTCATCGCCCGCCGCTCGAATTCCCGCCGTGTCGCTTAGCTCGACTGGCCAACCGGCCAGCGCCGTCGCGGCCGAGAGGACATCGCGTGTGGTCCCGGGCTGATCGAAGACGATCGCCCGCTCGTACCCCACCAGCCGATTGATCAGGCTGCTCTTGCCCACATTGGGCCGCCCGGCGAGCACAACCCGCCAGGGACGCGTGAGATGCAAGCCGACGTCGCTCCGCGTGATCAGTTCCGCGAGTCGCCCTAGGGCATCGGTCGTGTGGCCGGCGCTGAACAGTAGCCGAGCCTGCTCGAGGTCTAGTTTTAGAGCGCCGCGATACTGATCGAGCAGAATCTGCGCCGCACGCGTCGTCGTTGCCTGCCCGAGCGCTAACACCGCCTCGGCAGCAATCGGATCCGGGGAAAAAACGTGGGCCCAATCGTGCGGCGAAACGAACTCCCCTCCCACGGCGACCAGCGCCTGCCGAATGGCCGCGACCGCAGCGACGCCTCCATGACAATGCACCTCGACCTCGTCCTCGGCCAAGACGCCGACCACTAGTTCCTCGGCCGAGTCGTTCGCCGCATGGATATCGGCATGAAACGTTCCAAACACAACGCGCCCCGGGCCAAAGTTCACGAGCGGTCTTCCGCTGGCAGGCTTAAAGCATTGGCCGACGAACTCGCGCGCCGCGGGGCCGCGAACGGCGATCGTCGCGATCGCTCCCCGGCCGCTCGGCGTCAGGATGGCAAACTGAGGGGTCACGCAGGAATGTACCTCCGACCAAGGGCGCGGTTTCGAATAGGGGCCGGATCGGGCGAATTGCCGTAGCGTTATAGTGTAACTGACTCGCAGTTTTTTAGACCGGTGAGTCGTTGCCGCCCGTACTTGCTCGAGATTTGCAACACGAATGGCCGTTCCTGACCTCCGTATTCGCTCCCTCAACGATGCTTCGCCTCGGCCGGACGGCGAGTTTATCCTGTACTGGATGATTGCCAATCGCCGGCTCTCCTGGAACTACAGCCTGGACCGGGCGCTCGAGTGGTGCCGCGATCTGCGACGGCCGCTGGTGATTCTCGAAGCACTGCGCGTCGGCTATCGCTGGGCCAGCGACCGACTACACCAGTTTGTGATCGCAGGAATGGCGGACAACCAGGCTTCGCTGGCCAAGTTGGCTCCAACGGGAGTGACGTACCTCCCCTATGTTGAACCCGCGACCCATGCGGGAGCCGGCCTCCTCGAGTCGCTGGCCGCCCGGGCGGCAGTTGTGGTGACCGACGACTTCCCCGCGTTCTTCTTGCCGCGGATGCTGGCGAGCGTCGCTCCGCGCTTGGCAGTGCGGCTCGAAGCGGTCGACAGCAATGGCCTGTTGCCGATGCGAGCCGCTTCGCAGGTCTATTCGCGGGCGTTCGACTTTCGTCGGTTTCTGCAGAGGAACCTGCCGCTGCATCTGGCGGACGACCAATTCCCGGCTGCTCAGCCGCTACGCGGCTTGCGGCTGCCGGCGGCGCCCTCGCTGGGGGAAGAAATCACTCGCCGCTGGCCCGTGGCCGATGTCGCCAGCCTGACAGCAAACACCGCGTTACTCGCGAATTTTCCGATCGACCACGAAGTAAGCCCCTCGCCGAT
>JALORD010000403.1 GCA_025459145.1 Pirellulaceae bacterium
TCGGCCGCGGCCTCATTGGCCTGCAGCTCAACACGGGGCTCGTCGAGTTCAAGAACATTTTCTTGAGGCCCCTGGGCATGCCGCCGCTTATGAACGGCCGTGATCTCACCGGCTGGCGGAACCATCCCGAGAGCAAGAGCACGTTCGAAGTGAATGACAAGGGCGAGCTGCATGTGACGAGCACCGGCCGCGGGGCGCTCGAATCGGAGCAGGAGTTTGGCGATTTTGTCCTGCAGCTCGAGGCGATCAGCCACGCCCCGAACCTCAACAGCGGCATCTTCTTCCGCTCGATTCCGGGCGAGCTGACCAACGGCTACGAAAGCCAGATCCACAACGGTTTCAAGAATGGGGACCGCTCGCAGCCGGTCGATTGCGGCACGGGCGGCATCTTCCGCCGCGTCAACGCCCGGCTCGTGAACGCCAACGACAAAGAGTGGTTCACGAAAACGATCATCGCCGCCGGACCAAACATCTCGGTCTGGGTCAACGGCTACCAGGTCACCGCCTGGACCGACGACCGCGAGCCTCACCAGAACCCCCGAAACGGCCTCCGCCTCGAACCGGGAACCCTGCAGATTCAGGGTCACGATCCGACGACGGATTTGTCGTTCCGGAATATCCGGGGGCGCGAATTGGCGGGGGAGTGATGGCCACGGATTGCGAGCCGTAGCCAGCCGTCACCTTCACCGTAGTCGGGCAGTCCATCCACGGCCATTCGATGATGACTTCGTTAACAGCCGCGAGGAATTTTATTCTCGGAGCACGTCTATGTGGCGCTCGATCATTGCCGTCGGCATCCTTACCATGGTGATTGGCATCGGTAGTGCAGGATACGGCGTGTGGACCATTTGGAAGCAGCATCGCGCCATCACATCGGCCCTGCCGGTAGCAGCCAACGTGGTGGGCCACGAGACCAAGGAGCTCAAGGCCTCAGGATTTGTGGCCAAAGTCCCCTTGGTAAAATACACATACACGGTCAATGGCCAGCCCTACACGTGCGAAGCGGTGACTCCCGCGGAGTTCATGTTGCCCGACACGTGGGCGCAAAGCGTCTTTCAGCAATTCCCGATTGGCGCCCAGGTCCAAGCCCAATACGATCCGAACGACCCCAGCCAAGCGTTCCTGATCGCCAAGTACTCCGTGTACCCTTATCTGCCCTTGCTGGTCGGCTTGGTGATTGCTGCCCTGGGGCTGGGTATCGTCAGCGAACAGTTGACCAGCCACGACGCTCCCCAGATGACGCCTACGAGTTCGGGAGCCATGGCCCTGGGTGCCAAGCAACATCACCTGGCGCACGCTCGTATGCTGGGGATCGTCGGCATCATCGGTTTGATCTGTGGAGTGCCAGCCATCGTGCATCATGTACTGGTCAGCACGCCGCCGTACGAGCGGATGGGATTCTTGCTCGAAGGGGCTTACGTAATCGCCGTGCTGACCGTGCTAGTTCGATCCGCTCTGAAATTCCGTCAAGCGTCCGGCTTCGGGACTCCGGTTGTTACCCTCAATCGAGCGCCCACGATCGGTCAGCCGCTGCAACTGAAGGTTGCGGTGCCAACGCGATTCCAGGGAACAGCTCATTTGAATGCTGTCCTGAAGTGCGAAACGAAGGACACGAGACTTTTCAACTTTTCGGAAGAACAGCCGAGTGCGCCGCTGCTGGAGCAGCAGTTGCCGCTCGCCAGGTCCAAGTCGGTATCCAAGGGAGACGAGATTGCAGGCGCCGTCGAGTTCATGATTCCCGATCACCTGCCCCCCTCGACGCCCGTCGATTCTGGGGACAGGATGCATGTCGTGTGGAACCTGGTGCTAACGGCCGAAGGCAGTGGCGGGCGCAAAGCCGAGACCGAGTACATCCTGCCGGTGGCGAATGCCACACTGGGTCATCAAGACAACGCACAAGCGGCGGCGGGAGCCAGCCGGTAATCCTTCGCCAATAACGAACTGCTCTCCGCGGGCCGTCAGGCCGTCACGCAATTATCGCCGCATCCGAGCTGCGATCTATGTCTTCGCCACAAACTCCATGAGCGTCTCCATCTCACTCCGCCCGCCCACAAGCAGCGGCGTGCGTTGGTGGAGGCTTTCAGGCTTGATGTCGAGGATGCGGCCTTGGCCGTCGGTGGCGAGGCCCCCCGCTTGTTCGGCAAGGAACGCCATCGGGTTGGCTTCGTAGAGGAGGCGGAGTTTTCCCTGGGGGTGCGAGGCCGTGGGCGGATAGAGGAAGACGCCTCCTTTGAGGAGCGTGCGGTGGAAATCGGCGACGAGTGAGCCGATATAACGCGACGAGTAAGTCCGCCCCAGGCCCCCCTGGCGCAGATGGGCCAGATACCGCTGATAGCCGGCGGGAAAACCGTCGTAATTGGCCTCGTTGCAGGAGTAGATCGTTCCCTCGGCGGGAATTCGCATGTTTTCGTGGCTCAGCAGGTACGCGCCGATCGATGGGTCGAGCGTAAAGCCGTGGACGCCGTTGCCGGTCGAATAGACGAGCATCGTCGAGCTGCCGTAGACGACGTAGCCGGCGGCGACTTGCCGGGTGCCAGGCTGCAGAACATCGGCCAGCGTGTCGCGCTTTCCCGTGGGATCAGGCTCGCGCCGCAGGACCGAGAAGATCGTCCCCACGCTGACGTTGACGTCGATATTGCTCGAGCCGTCGAGCGGATCGAACACCACGACGTATTTGCCGTGCTTCCGGTCGCGCTCGACGATCACCGGGTCTTCGTTTTCCTCAGAGGCCATGATCGCCACGTTGCCGCGATTGCCTAAAAACTGCAGCAGCGTGTCGTTGGCAATGACGTCGAGCTTCTGGACCGTTTCCCCCTGGACGTTCGTCTCGCGGGTGACGCCGAGGATGCCCGCGAGCCCGGCCCGGCGGACTTGCGCTGCAACGATTTTCGTCGCCAGCGTGATCCCCGACAGGAGCCAGGAAAACTCGCCGCTGGCGTCGGGAAACAGCCGTCGCTGCTCTTCGAGAATGTGCTGCTGGACAGTGAGGAGTTGAGGCTGCATGGGGAGGGATGAGTGGCTGTTGCTGGTGGCTAGTGGCTGGTTCGAAACGTCGCCGGCCACTAGCCACTAGCACTAGTCACCAGCACTTCCCGCCCATCGTATGACGGACCGCACAACGCGCAAAGGCAGCCGGAAAAGTCGCTCCCCCTGCCCTTTCCGGCCGCACTCTTGCGGATTGCGTCCGCCGAATGCTAAGTTAATGTGCAATGGAATTGTCGATTCCCGCCCCGAGTACGGTGCCGGACGAAACTTCTTCGAGCATTCGGCCGGAAGAGGCCGAACTGGTCGCCCGGCTGCAAGCTGGCGACGATGCCGCCTTTGAAACGCTGGTTCGCCAGTATGGTGGACGGCTGCTGGCGGTCGCCCGGCAAATCGTCGGCAACGAGACCGATGCTCACGACGCCCTGCAAGATGGTCTGATCACGGCTCTGCGTGCGATCGACCGGTTCGAGGGACGCTCGAAGCTTTCGACGTGGTTGCACCGCGTGGTCGTCAATGCCTCGCTGATGCGGCTGAGGTCGCGGCGGCGAATTCGCGAGACGTCGCTCGACGAACTACTGCCCAAGTTCCTTGCCGACGGGCATCAGGCCGCGCCGACACCGAGCTGGAGCGATTCGGCCCTGGCATTGATCGAGCAGGAAGAGACGCGAGCCGCGGTGCGGGCGGCGATCGACCGGCTGCCCGACGATTACCGGAGCGTGCTCGTCCTGCGGGACTTGCAGGAGCTCGACACGGCCACGGTGGCGGAGATGCTCGCGATCACGCCGGCCAATGTGAAGGTGCGGCTGCATCGGGCTCGGCAAGCGCTGAAGACGCTGCTCGAGCGGCTGCTCGGTTCCCCGGAACGGGCGGCGCGGAGGGACCAGCCATGATGTTGCACTACACGTGTCAGCAGGTGCTTGATTATTTGTCCGACTACCTGGAGCGGTCGTTGCCGGCCGAGGAACTCGTACGGCTCGACGAACATCTGGCCGTGTGTCCCGAGTGTGTTGACTACTTGAACAACCTGCAATTGACACTGTCGGCCGCCCGCGCGGCGTATGGCGAGCGGGAAACAATCGAACCCATTCCAGAACCGGTGGTCGCGGCGATCCTCGCCGCCCGCCGCCTGGCTCCGCCGAATGTCGGCCGGGGCAAGAACGAAACAAACTGAGAACAGTACATGACCTTTCCTGAGAACGAAGACTTGACGAACGAACGAGAAGACCAGCCGACGGCTGGCGATGAACTAGTGAATGACGAATTGCTGAATGCAGAGGCGGAGGACGAAGCGGGAAACGAATCGCCCGCGGTGGTCGAAAAGGCGTCGCAGGCAGCCCGTAAGCTGGAGCCGACGGTGCTGGCCCATGTGCTGGCGGCCAACTATCAGCCCGTAAAGCCGCGGGTGATTGCCAAGCAGCTCAAGCTGCCGAGCGAGCAGCATCGGGCCCTGAAGCTGGCGATTCGCCGGCTGGTGAAAAGCGGACAGCTCTCGTATGGAGCGGCGCATGTTGTCCGGCCGCCGCAGAAGGCTGTGCAGGCCAGCCCAAAGGCGAAATCGAACAAGCCCGCGGATAACGCCGAAGTTGAGGTGTTTGCTCCGGACTTTGCGGGTGCGCCCGCGGCCACCGGCGACAACAAATCGCGCGGCCGGAGCGGTAAGAACCTGGTGACGGGCAAGTTCCGCCGAGCTGCTGCCGGCTTTGGCTTTGTGCGGCCGCTGGGGGCTGAGCGGGGGGACAAATCGGGAGACATCTTTATCTCGGCCCACTCGACGATGGACGCGGCCGACCGGGATATCGTCGAAGTGAGAATCGGCAAGACGCGGGCTCGCGGGCCAAAGGGAGTCATGCGGCAAGCGGGCGAGATCGTCCGGATCGTCGAGCGCGATACGTTCCGGTTTGTCGGCACGTATCGCGAGCGGCAGGGCGTCGGCCAGGTGCAGGTCGACGGCAGCGTGTTTGCCAACCCGATCCCCGTGGGCGACCCCGGGGCGAAGGGGGCCGCCGAGAACGACAAGGTCGTGATCGAGATGGTCCGCTTTCCGACGCACATGCACGTGGGCGA
>JALORD010000404.1 GCA_025459145.1 Pirellulaceae bacterium
CGTGGACGCCGACTTTGTTTTCGGTGACGAAGTAGCCCAGGTCGTCGGTCGCGCCGAAGACGTGCCCTGCCTTGACGCCGCCGCCGGCCAGCCAGATCGTGAAGCAGTGCGGG
Source organism: Pirellulaceae bacterium (assembly GCA_025459145.1). Taxonomy (GTDB): domain Bacteria; phylum Planctomycetota; class Planctomycetia; order Pirellulales; family Pirellulaceae; genus CAYLLN01. Next base: position 114 of record JALORD010000404.1, read on the forward strand.
TGATGGTCGCGGCCGAGGAATTTGGAGCCCCCCCGCTCTTCGTTGAGCGCCGTCCGGCCGAACTCGCCTCCCCAGATCACCAGCGTCTCGTCGAGGAGCCCTCGCTGCTTGAGATCCTTGAGCAGCGCCGCAATCGGCCGGTCGGTCTGTTTGCACTTGTTCGGCAACGCGGTGATGATGTCGTCCCCCGCGCCGGTGCCGTGCGTGTCCCAGCCCCAGTCGTAAAGCTGCACGTAGCGGACTCCTTGCTCGGCCAGCCGGCGGGCGAGGAGGCAGTTGTTGGCGAACGACGCCTTGCCGGGCTCCGCGCCGTACGCCTCCAGGGTCTGCTGCGATTCCTGGGCGATGTCCATCACCTCGGGCACGGCGATCTGCATCCGGTAGGCAAGCTCGTACTGGCTGATGCGGGTGAGCGTTTCGGGATCGCCGAACTCGGCCAGCTCCAACTCGTTGAGCTTTTGCAGGGCGTCGAGGCTCCGGCGGCGGACCTCGCGGCTCATGCCGGCGGGGTTGTTGGCGTACAGGATCGGCGCGCCGACGCTCCGGCACTGCACGCCTTGATAGACCGAGGGCAGATAGCCGGTGCTCCAGAGGGCCTTGCCGCCAGTTGGGTCGGTACCGCCGCTCACCAAGACGACAAACCCCGGCAGGTCCTGGTTCTCGGACCCTAGGCCATAGGTGATCCACGAGCCCATCGCCGCGCCGCCATTGCGGGGCGAGCCGGTGTAGAGGAATAGCTCCGCCGGGGCGTGATTGAACTGGTCGGTGTGCATCGACTTGACCACGCACAGGTCGTCGGCGACATCTTTCACGTTCGCCCACAGCTCGCTCATTTCGATCCCGGACTCGCCGTGCCGGGCAAACTTGTACGGCGTGCCCAGCATTTTCGGCCGGCGGGCCTTCAGGTCGATAAACGGCAGCCGTTCCTTTTGCAGGATCGCCAGCAGGTCGTCCGGACAGGGCTGCAGGTTATGCTCGACCAGCTTGGGCTTATAGTCCCATAGGTCGTGCTGCGGCGGCGCGCCCGACATGTGCAGGTAGATCACCCGCTTTACCTTCGCCGGCAGCGGCGGCGGCTTTGGGGCGAGGGGGTGGTCGGCGTTTATCGCGGGGGCAGCTGTCGCACGATTTCCAAGCAGCGACTGTAGAGCGATGGCTCCCAGGCCGAGACCGGAGTTCGCGAGAAAATGTCGCCGCGTATCAAACCGCCGGATTTCATGTTGTGGGTTCATAGTATTGCTCGCAAAACACTTGCCGAGGCGGCTCCATCTCAAAATGAAAGCGATGAACTATCCCCGCATCAAAACCCCATCCAAGTTGAGCAGCACGTTGGCCACGACCGTCCAGGCGGCGGCTTCGGCTGAATTCATTCCTTCCGGCAGCGGGCCGAGCGGGTCGGTGGCGAGCTTGGCCGCGGCCTCTGCGTCGCTTTGGTAATGGGCCAACTCGCTTTCGTAGAGCTCGACCAGTGCGGCAACTTGCTCTTCAGCCGGTGGCCGGATGAGACACAGTCGCAAGGCGAACGCCGCCCGCTCGGAGGGCGATGCGCCCCCTTCGCGCATGATACGCCGCCCCAGCGCCTGCGATGCCTCGACATAGACCGGGTCGTTCATCGTCACGAATGCCTGCAGCGGCGTGTTCGTTCGCGAGCGGCGGGCCGAGCACGTTTCACGGCTGGGAGCGTCAAACGTCGTCATCGACGGATAGGGAATCGTCCGCCGCCAGAATGTATACAGCCCGCGGCGGTAGCGGTCTTCGCCTGTGCTCGTCGACCAGGTTCGTTCGCCATTGAACGCCGCCTGCCAGAGGCCGTCCGGCTGCGGAGGGAAGACGCTCGGACCGCGGAGCTTGCGCGACAACAGGCCCGAAATTGCGAGCGCCTGGTCGCGAACCATCTCGGCTTCCAGGCGGAACCGGGCACCACGCGACAACAGCCGGTTCCGCGGATCTTTTTGCACAAGCTCGGGCGTCACCCGCGACGACTGGCAGTACGTTTCCGAGGTCACAATGAGCTTGAGGAGCGATTTCATATCCCAGCCGCCCGATTGAAACTCCACCGCCAACCAATCGAGCAGCTCCGGATGACTCGGCAGTTCTCCCTGAATGCCGAAATCCTCCTCGGTCTCGACCAGCCCCGCCCCAAAGAGCTGCGCCCAAAAGCGATTCACGGCTACCCGCGCCGTGAGCGGATTGTCGGGATGCACCAGCCAGCGGGCCAGCGCGAGCCGATCGATCGGCTCCTCGACGGCGGGCCGATGAAAAGCGGTCGGCAGACCGGGCTTCAGCTCTTCGCCCTTGCTCAGGAAGTTGCCTTTGACCATCAGCCATGTCGTCCGCCGCTTGTCGGTCGCAAGCTCCTGCATCACGGGAACGGTCGGCACCGCAGGCTTCGACTTTTCGAGCGCGGCAATCTGATCGCGCAGCGGCTGGAGCGACGGGGCGATACTGCGGTAGTAAGCGGCCAGCTTCGCCTCGTGATCGGCCGAGCGCTCGGCAGCCGAAGAATCGACAATGGCCAGGATGTCGTTCGGAACGGCCAGCCGCTCGCGAACTGCCGCCTCGCTCGTCACGGATAGTTGAAACCACTGCAGCACCTGCTGCGGCTCGGGGCCCTCAAAGGCCAATTTGATCACGAGCCGCCGCGAACCACTTGCCGCGGCCGTATCCTTCACGGCGAAAATCGCCGCATGCGGCTGAGTCGAATCCCCCGCGACGCTCCAGGCGGCTTTGGCATCCCGCGGCGTCTTGACGAGGCCAGCCACGTCCGCACCGGGAGCCGAATAGTCGGCCGAAGCTGCGGTCAGCTCGAGCGCGACCGTGCCCGACGGCGAGAACTCGCTGTTCGGTGCGGGAACAGCCGACGGCGTCGTCTGCCAGACAACCTGCCGTGCGTCGTCGAGAACTATCAGCTTGTAACCAGCCAGCCGCGAGCCGATCGCTCCGCCGCCATCAGTCCGGTTCCAAACGGCAATTCGCTCGATCGGCTGCGACTTGCCAAGATCGACCTCCCACCACGGGCTGTCTTCCTGGTTGTTGTGCGTCACCGACTTCGATTCGTAGTAGCGGCCGTCGGTGTTGCCATCGATGGCAAGCTTGGCCGGTCCCTCGAACGCCACGCTCGATTGGCTCGCCTTTCCCTGCGTGGCGATGTTCTCGCCGCTGGCAAAGACCTGCACCTCGGCCAGTGACAGGATCTTCTGCGAACCGGGCAGTTCGATCCGCACGAAGCGGCCTTGCGCGGCACCGGCCGGCTGATCGGCGGGCGTCGCGGTCAGCGAAATGCCGGTCAGCCGGAAGTCGCCGGTGGGGGATCGCCCTGCCCGGAAATGCGGATCGAATGCATCGTGAATCGTTTGCAGCCGCAGTGCTTCCAATTTGCCCGTGATTTCCGTCGTGAGCACGAACGTATCCTGCGGCGGATTCGCGCCCGAAACCACAATCGATCCACTCGCCTCCTGCTTGAGCGTTGCCCCGCCGGTCGACTTCATCTCGCTCATTTTGAGCGTGGTCCACTTCGCTGGGGTTCGCAGCCGGGCTTCCCAGGCGGCTTGTTCCGCAGTCAGCGCGTCCGTCGGTGATTCGAGTTGCTGGCGAAGCTCGGCCACCTGCCGATCGATCGCGTCGACCTGCGATTGCCACTCGCGGGTGGGAGCAGGCAACGCGGGCGAATCGTCCGGCCGATCGGCGTCGGCCGTCTGATTGAAGATCGCGTAGAACTGGTAGTACTCGCGCTGCGAAATCGGTTCGTACTTATGGTTGTGGCACTTCGCACAGCCGAGCGTGATTCCCATCCAGACCTGCATCGTCGTGTCGGTTCGATCTTTCACGGCGGCGACCCGAAACTCCTCGTCGTCGGTGCCCCCCTCGGTATTGGTCATCGTGTTGCGATGAAAGGCCGTGGCGACTTTCTGGTCGACGGTAGCCTCGGGCAACAAGTCGCCGGCGATCTGCTCGATCGTGAACTGGTCGTAGGGCATGTTGGCGTTGAAGGCGTCGATCACCCAGTCGCGATATCGCCAGGCATTCGGCCGGAGCGGATCGCTCCCGTAGCCGCGGGAGTCGGCGTAGCGGGCCTGATCGAGCCACATCCGGGCCCACCGCTCGCCAAATGCCGAATCGGCCAGCATTCGATCGACCAGCCGCTGGTAGGCCTGGGGCTCTCCGTCGGCGACAAACTGCTCGACTTCCTCGGGCGTCGGCGGCAGTCCGCGGAGGTCGAGGCTCGCGCGGCGAATGAGTGCATATCGGTCAGCCCGCGGCGCAGGAGCGAGACCTGCCGCTTCGAGGCGAGCCAGGACAAACCGGTCGATCGAGTGTTCGGACCAGGCGGTGTCCTGCACGGCCGGCAACGCAGGCCGCTGCGGCTTGACCATCGCCCAATGCGGCGCATACGACGCCCCTTCGTCGATCCAGCGGGCGAGCAGCGCGATCTGAGCATCGGTCAGCGTGATCCCCGTCTCGGCCGGAGGCATCCGCTCACCATCGTCCATCGAGCGAATTCGGCGGACCAGTTCGCTGGCGGCGCTCTGGCCCACGACGATTGCCCGGCTGCCACTGTCGAGTTCCGCCGTGGCCCCGGCCTGCGTATCGAGCCGCAGGCCGGCCTCGCGATGCTCGTCGTCCGGCCCGTGACAGGCAAAACACTTCTTCGCCAGGAGCGGCCGAATCTCGCGGTTGAAATCGACCGGCGGCTCCGCGCCCTGAACGGGCAATTCGACCAGGCACCAGCACGCCAAAATCAGCAGTAGGCAACAAGTGGTTCGATACATCACAATATGCGGGAAACGACCTTAGATCTTGAGGACCAGCCCACCGAGTATCCGCTCGCTCTCAGCGGCGGCTGCGACCGATCGGCGAGGGTTGATTTTAACATGTTCGCCGACTCGGCGTGTGGAAATCTCCGCGGACAGGGAGCTGTG
>JALORD010000054.1 GCA_025459145.1 Pirellulaceae bacterium
GTCGTGACCCAGGGTGCGCCGCTCCGCGACGACCCTGGGCTTGGCTGTGTGACGCCTTCGGCGTGATGGTGGATTGCCAAACGACACCTTCGGTGTGTTCGCACTTCCCCGGGAGCAGGTTTGCTCCCGGCTAAGGACGGCTACGCACTCACCCGTTCGGGCTTCGTCTTCGTCTCTTGGCCCAGGACGCGGCCCATTTGCCTCAGAGCTTGCCGCAGGCGATTTTCGTTTTCGACGAGGGCCATGCGGACGTAGCCTTCGCCGGCGGGGCCGAAGCCGCTGCCGGGGCTCATGGCGACGTTGGCCTCTTCGAGCATCTTCATCGAGAAGTCGAGGCTGCTCATCCCCGCGAACGGCTCCGGATATTTGGCCCAGCAGAACATGCCGGCCCGAGGTGTTTCGACCTGCCACCCTTGCTTGCGGAGGCCGTCGAGCAGAAGATCGCGGCGCGATTGATAGAGCTGCGACTGGGCTTCGACCGCGGCGTCGGTGTGCCGCAGGGCGACGATCGCAGCGATCTGAATCGCCTGGAACAAGCCGTAGTCGTAGTAACCCTTGATGATCCCGAGGGCCCGGACCATCTCGGCGTTGCCGCAGCAGTAGCCGACGCGCCAGCCGGCCATGTTGTACCCCTTGCTCATCGTCGTGAACTCGACGCCAACGTCTTTGGCCCCCGGCGCGGCCAGAAAGCTCGGCGGCTGATAGCCGTCGAACGCCACGTCGGCATAAGCGAAGTCGCTGATCACCATGAAGCCGTAGCGGCGGGCGAGCTTCACGACCTCGACGTAGAACTCCGGCTCGATCGTCTTGCTCGAGGGATTGTGCGGATAATTGATCACGAGCAGCTTCGGCCGCGGCGTCATGTGCTGGCAGGTGTAGGCCACGTTCGAGAGGAACTTCTCGCTGTCGGCCACATCGAGTGTGATCACGTTGCCCGACGCCATGACAATCGCGTACATGTGCGCGGGAAAATACGGCGCGGGAATGATCGCCGTCTCGCCGGCCCCCATCGCCGCCAGGCACATGTGGCTGAAGCCTTCCTTCGAGCCGATCGTGACGATCACCTCGCTGTCGGGATCGAGCCGCACGCCGAACTTCTTGAAATACTTGGCGGCCACTTCACGGCGGAGATTCAAAATGCCGTTGGCCTTGCTGTAGCCGTGGTTATTGGGGTCGCGGGCTGCCTCCATCAGCTTTTCGATGACGATTTCCTGCGGCGGCTCGCTGGGATTTCCCATCCCCAGGTCGATGACGTCTTGCCCGGCTTTGCGCTTTTGATGGAGGAGCGCGTTCACCCGCGCGAGGACATACTGAGGCAGCCGATTTATCCGCTCGGCCAGCTGAATTCGAAACGGCTTCAAAGGCTCCGAGTCGGGGCGGGCGACCGAGGGTGAGGCGCTGCTCGCGGCCGTCGCGTTCTTAATGGCTGCCGACTGCGGCTCTGGCGGAGAGGAGGCGGAGGCTTCAGGAACGCAAATCGACTGGTTTTCGCTTGACATAAACGGCCTTCGACCACAGGCGATGCGGCGGAATCGGTCCGGAACCGGGGAATAGCCTTCAACATACCTGCCCGCTGAGAAGTTCGGAACGGCCAAATCCGACTGGAGCAGGCGGGAGCTGTGCGGCACGGCAGTCGGCTAGACGCGCGGGAGAGGGACGAGGTTCGCTGGCTGGGTTGAAGGCGAAGCCGAAGGCAGCGTCAAAGGGGCTCTGAACGCGCGAGAAAATGCTTTTATGGGGACGCTAGAGAGGCGCGGCGAAGCGGGAAAATTGTCTGGGTTTTTACAATTTTGCGTAAGTCGTTGCGGCTGTTTTGTTTGTGGCATAAATGCGCCGGGCGGCGGGGGGAGGGTGTGATATACTCTTCGCCCGGCAATGCATTCGGAGTGTCTGGGCTGGCATGGAGCAGCCGTCTGCGGATCGTCGGTGCTTTGGCAGGCCGTCGCCTGCAACTGAGCCGGAGTTCTTTGACAAGTAGGAACGGTTGGAATTCGCGAAGCGTTTTGCTGCGCGCTGGGACTCGGTTTGGGCGGGATTCATCAGGGCGGGTGCCTGTCGGTGGTTTCGCCCAGGCAGATCCTAGCACGGACATTAATGTGGTATGAAAATACCCTGTATGAGTACTGTTCGCCCTTTCTTGCGAGGTGAACGAAGCGTTCAGTGGCTTAACTGCTATGCATTCAGTGGTGAGTTGTAATGCGTTGCAATAAAACGACTTGCGACATTCAATTAACCTCGCGTCCGCGACAGGAGCCCCCAAAAGCGCTCACCTCAAGCGTGCGCACGCACCTGTTCAGGAATCAGGGGGGTGCAATACACTTATCACCCTGATTGCGGGCATTGTTAACGTAGGTGTTGACGGGACGGACGGTGAGATCTAATCCCTCATAAGTAGTAATCAAGCGAGCCAGTTCGGCGACATCCTGGTTGGCCGGATCGAGCCATGCCCGGTAGTCGCTGGGGTGCAGGATGACCGGCATCCGATCGTGGATCTGGCTGGCGAGCGGATTGGCCTCGGTCGTGATGATCGTGCAAGATTCGAGTGGCGATTCCGATTCGCCCTGGCTGGCGGACCGGCTGTCGTGCCGTTTCTCCCCGTGCCACGATTCCCAGAGCCCGGCCATCGCGAACGGCTGTCCTCCCTTGATTTCGTACAGGTAGGGAAGTTTCGTCTTTCCGCTCCGGAGCCATTCGTAATAGCCGTCGGCCAGGATCAGGCAGCGGCGGCGCTTGAAGGCGGCGCGGAAGGCGGGCTTGGTTGCCACCGTGTCGCCGCGGGCGTTGATGGTGCCCGAGGCGATCTTGGTGTCCTTGGCCCAGGAGGGAATGAGCCCCCAGTGCAGGAGGGCCAGTTGGCGCGGACCACCCGGTTCGACAACCCGAACCGCGGCGACGTCCTGCGTGGGGGCAATGTTAAAGCGCGGGCCCAGGTCGTGCTGGGAGTGGAAGTCGGGTTGGTCGAGAAACTCAAACTCGAATTGTCCCGCCAGGACGGTCAACGGCGTTCGGAGAGTGTAGCGGCCGCACATGTGCGTCGGAGCCTCACCTTGCGGGAAAGTAATCGCCAAGCTCGGAGGAGACTGTCAGCTTACCGTGGCAGACAGGGGAGATTTGCGGGGGACGTTGGATTTGGACGGACCGGGAGGTCCGTCCTACGTGTCGCTTGGCGAGTGGGCCTCGACTAGAATCGGGCGAGTTTGTGGAATCGCATTACGGACTTGCTGGAATTCAACTCAGGAGAGACTCCATGCGTAGGGTTTGCACCTTGCTGGTGGTGACGCTGCCGCTGGTGGCCGCGTCGAGCGCTATGGCCGATGTGAGGCTGCCAAAAATCTTTACCGATCACATGGTTCTGCAGCAGAAAGCGGATGTCCCCGTGTGGGGCTGGGCCGATGCGGGCGAAGAAGTGACGGTGACGCTCGGCGACTCAACATCGACCACGAAGGCCAATGCCGACGGCAAGTGGCTGGTGAAAGTGAAGACACCGGCGGCTGGGGGACCGAAGGAACTGGTGGTGAAGGGGAAGAATGCGATTACGCTGTCGGATGTGTTGATTGGGGAGGTGTGGGTCGCCTCGGGGCAGTCGAACATGGAATGGACCGTCTCGCGGTCGAGCAACCCGCAGGAAGAGATCAAAAACGCCAACCACCCACAGATTCGGATGATTAAGGTCGGGCGGAATCCAACGCCCGAGCCGCAGAGCGACTTACCGCCTTCGTCGGGCGCCTGGGAGGTCTGCACGCCGGAGGTGGCCGGCAATTTCTCGGCGGTGGGGCTCTTTTTTGCCCGCAAGCTGAATGCAGAACTGAACGTGCCCGTGGGAATTATCAGCACGAACTGGGGCGGGACGATTGCCGAAGCCTGGACCAGCCGCGAGACGCTGGCGGCCGATCCCGAGTGGTATGGGCCGATTCTCGAGCGCGGCAAGGAGTTCAAAGAAGGAAATCCCAATCAGCCGGCGGTGCTGTTCAACAGCATGATCAACCCGCTGTTGCCTTACGCGATTCGCGGGGCGATCTGGTACCAGGGAGAATCGAACGTCGGCCGGGCCGAGCAGTATGCGAAACTGTTCCCGGCGATGATCGCCGATTGGCGGAAGGCTTGGGGGCAGGGAGATTTTCCGTTTCTGTTCGTGCAGCTTGCGCCGTATGCCTACAACAAGCAGGCCGACACGCTGCAGTTGCCGGAACTGTGGGAAGCGCAGGTCAAGACGCTTACCGCGAGCCCGAACACGGGAATGTGCGTGACGACCGACATTGCCACAATCAACGACATTCATCCGCCGAACAAGCAGGATGTGGGGCAGCGGCTGGCGCTGTGGGCCTTGGCCAATACCTACGGGAAGGACGTTGTCTTCTCGGGGCCGCTGTATGAGTCGATGGCGGTTGAAGGGAGCAAGATTCGGATCAAGTTCAAGCATGCCGATGGCGGCCTGGCCGCTCGCGGCGACAAGCCGCTTTCGCACTTCACGATTGCGGGCGAAGATCAGAAGTTTGTACCGGCGACGGCCGAGATCGATGGGGAGACAGTGGTCGTGAGCTCGCCCGACGTGGCCAAGCCGGTGGCCGTGCGGTTCGGCTGGAGCGATACGGCGGAGCCGAATCTGTTCAACAAGGCGGGGCTGCCGGCGTCGCCCTTTCGGACGGATGAGTTTCCGATGGTGACGGCGGGGCGGCGGTAGCGCTGCCTCGCGGTGGAACGCGATGTTTGACAACTGTGAAAGTCTGTTTGTTTTCTTGTGAAAATTGTGGAGAAGTTATGAAGAGTGGTTTGCAATTGAGTGTGGCGGCGGCACTAGTTTTGGGCATGGCGGCTTCGGCCTGGGCCCTGCCGCCGGTGCCGGCGTACGTCGGGGCGCATTACAAGGAGAAGCCTGAGTACGAGAAATTCGCGGCGGCCTATGCGGCGCAAAAGAGCAAGTGCGACACGTGCCACGTGCCCGGCGCGGATAAGAAGAAGAAAGGTCATGGGCTCAACGACTTCGGCAAGGCGGTGCACGATCACTTCAAGCACCGCGACTTCACTGCGGCCGACAAGGCCAAGGACAATCCCGCCGAAGCCGCCAAGGCCAAAGAACTGATTGCCGCCGCGCTAGTGGCCGCCGAAGCCGAGAAGAACGCCGACGGAAAGACGTTTGGCGAGCTGATGAAGGCGGGGCAGTTGCCGGGAAAGAATAACTAGCTTTAGGCAGGTTTGTTCTGGGCTTCCTGAATCAGTCCGCGCACTAGCAGGCGGACTTTCGGCAACGCGGAAGCCGCGACATGGGCCACATTCTCGGCCGAGACGACCTGCGGGGCGTCCGGCCGAGCGACGTTGGTGATCGTCGAAAGGCCTATGACCCGCAGGCCCAAGCTGCGGGCGATGAGGACTTCGGCGATCGTCGACATGCCGACTGCGTCGCCGCCGATCCGCCGAAAGGCGCGATACTCGGCCCGCGTTTCATAGGTCGGCCCGGTGACGCCCACATAGACACCCCGCCGGAGTTCGACGTCGGCCCCGCGGGCGATCACCGATGCGCGCTCGCCGAGTTCCGCATCGTATAGCCGGGAGTGGGGCCGCGGCATGCGAGCGAGTCGTAGCGAATCGGGATCGAGCCGCCAAGAGCCGCCAAAGCCCTGCAGGTGGATGTGGTCGTCGATCAGCATCACATCGCCAATCGCCATCCGCGGATGGAGTCCGCCCGCGGCATTCGTGACGATCAGCGTTCGGACGCCCAGTGCGGCCAGGACGCTTGTGGGGAAGGCGACTTCGGCAAGCGAGTAGCCTTCGTACAAATGACAGCGTCCTTGCAATGCGATGAGCGGGATGCCGGCGAGTGTTCCGCACACCAGCCTGCCTGCATGCGCCAGCGCGGAGCAAGAAGGAAATCCGGGGATGGAGCCGTACGGCAGTGAGACTTGGGCATCGATTTCGGCGGCCAGATCGCCCAGTCCGGTGCCCAGCACGACACCCACTCGGGCCATGCCGTTCCAGCGATCGCGAATCGCCAGTACCGCCTGCCCGGGATCCCGCGAACTCGCGCTTGGTTCCATCGTGCGCGACATTACGCTTAGGGTTTTTCGCCGGCGAGCACGCCTAGTACCAGTTTCGTCAGGTTCGGCTCGGCGGCATTCGCGGTGGCAATGATCTTGGGAACATCGGCCGGTTCGAGAGCGTCGGGGAGGCACATGTCGGTGACGATCGAGAAACCGACGGTTTTGAGGCCCGCATGTACGGCGACGATTACTTCCGGCACGGTCGACATGCCGACCACATCGGCCCCGATCATCCGCAGGAAGCGATACTCGGCCCGTGTTTCGAGGTTGGGGCCGGCCACGGCGACGAATACGCCCTGATGGGCGACGATGTTCTCGCGGCGGGCGATCGAGAGGGCCCGGTCGATAAGCTTGTGACAGTACGGCTCGCACATGTCGGGGAAGCGCGGGCCGAGACGGTCGTCATTGATTCCGATCAGCGGGTTGGCACCCATCAGGTTGATGTGGTCCTCGATGAGCATGATGTCGCCGCAGCGATAGTGCGGATTCATTCCGCCGCACGCATTGCTGACGACGAGGAGTTCCGCGCCGAGGGCTTTGATGACGCGTACGGGGAGTGTTACCTGCGCGAGGTCGTAACCCTCGTACATGTGGAAGCGGCCTTCCATGGCTACAACAGGCAGGCCTGCCAGCTTGCCGCAGACGAGCCGGCCGCGGTGGCTTATGGCTGTGCTCTGCGGGAAGTTCGGGATGTCTCCGTACTCAATCGACGCCTCTTCATCGATATGCTTCACCAGACTGCCCAGGCCCGTGCCTAGGATGATGCCGGCATGCGGGGTGCCCAACCAGGACTTGCGAATGAAAGCGACCGCTTCCTGGACTTTGTCGTAGAGGCCGTGCATAGGGTCGAAGAGTTCTCACGAGAGAGCGATATCGGGCCGATTGGCAGCCGCCACTTATAGCAGCCGGTGATGGCTCCACAAGACGGGGCGACTTGTACGGCTGGTGTCGAGAAGGCGAGCATCGGCCTGCGGCAAGAGTGCGGATCGCATACCCGCTCCGACAAGAATCAGCGGGGGCTCGTGAAAGGGCATTGGGCCCTTTCCATAGAAATGCAATAGAGCGACTGCGAATTCCCCGCGCGGAATGCTTTACCACCAGCTTATCCAGCTTAGCAAGTCGGCCCCGTATCTCCCCCGGGCGAACTGGACACTTAGTTTGTTGCCAGAAATCCTGGTGCCCAAAACTTGGGCAGAATGACCGCTGCCCGAATTTTGACGCCGTCGATCAAAAACCGGGCAGCCTTGTCAAGCTATCGCTAAGTGCAAGCGTTGCAACGACATCGGTGCTGCTCTTGACTCAATCTGTATTTTTTGACAAACCGCAGCCTCGGTGGCTGAACCCAAGGTATTTGGAAGACGAATCCCGTTCGATTTGGAAGGAGCCGGAAATGGATATGGCTGTTGCATCCCCCGTCCACACCCCCGAGAACCGCCGAGAGGCCGCCCAGCGGATTGCTGTCGAGATGTTTCAGCAGCAGCCCGACTGGATCACGTTTTTCCGCGAGGTGTTGGGGGTCGATGGTCTGGTACGGAAGCTATTCAGCACTCCCGAGGAACTTGCTGAGTTCGAACAAACTGCCGAATATGCGGAAATCCAGCAAATGCTGGCGAAGCTCCGCGAACGTGGTTCTTGGGCCGAAGGGAAGGAACCGACGCGTGTAATTACGGTACGCCTCCCCAAGAGCTTGCACGAGTCGCTGCGGGCGGAAGCACACGACCGCAAAACGAGCATGAACCAACTCTGCATCAGCAAGCTGCTGCACGTGCTCAATAACGAGTACGTCCCCGCAGAGGAGTAGGCGGCGACATAGCGGGGCAGCCTGCCCTCGCAAGAATTTCGATTGCCGGAATGACGACCTTCGGCCGAATCGAGGAGCCGCGCGCCTGCAAAGGCTGAAGGCCGCCGCTACGGCAAGAAAAGTCTCGAAGCGAGCCTGTAAGCCGGGTTCTGTCGTCGCGGTTCCCCGGAGGGAACCGCCGACGGACGGCCATTTATCTAGGGCGCCGGTTGCCCGGCGCCTCGAGCAGCCTACCCGGACGTCGAATCGGGCCGGACCAGCCCGCGCGCTCGTTCCCGTGTGAGGGAAACAAGCGCGGACGCCCTGCTTGGCCTTGCTCCGGGTGGGGTTTGCCGAGCCAACCGGGTCGCCCCGGCTGCTGGTGCGCTCTTACCGCACCGTTTCACCCTTACCTTCGGCACGCTCACGACGGGGGCTCGCGTGCCGCTGGCGGTTTGCTTTCTGTTGCACTATCCCGGACCTTGCGGCCGGTCGCGGTTAGCGACCACCCTGTCCTATGGAGCCCGGACTTTCCTCTCGCGAGCACTCCCGAAGGAGTACCCACCAGCGACCGTCCGGCCCGCTTCGAGACTATCTGAACCATATCGCTGTAGGCTCGAATTTCCTAGGGAGCGTACAATCGGGGTTGAATTTCGCGTGCTCGTAGCGGGGCATCTTGCCCCCGCGGCAAGTTTCGAATGTGGCTTGTCTCGGTCGTGTGGCGCTGGACTGCGGCTTCGAGCCGGCTGAAAGCCGCTGCTTTGTGGATCGCGACGAGCGATGGAATCGTCTCTCTTGTGAATTCAACAACTGCCATGAATCGCACTCTCGCCGTTTCGTTGGCGTCAGCACTAGTCGGTGCCTTGGCCGCGTCGGTTTGGCATCACACCAGCGAATTCGGACAAGCTCATGCTCAGCAGCCGCTAGCGCGCGAGCCAGTGTTTGAGCCACGGCTACCTCCAGCTGCGACGTCGGGCCAATTGGAGGCGGGCCGCCGCGTGCCACGGCCGCCGGCTACAGAAGGTCTCCGCAACATTCCAACAGTTGGGGTCGAGTACGACGCTTCGCCAGCCGGACTCGATGAGTTCACCCCTGAAGAGCGAACCAACATCCTCGTCTATGAGCGGGCCAATCGGAGCGTGGTGCACATCACCACGAAGGCAGCCCAGCGGGAACTGCTATTCATGGAAGTTCCCGCCGAAGGAACTGGCAGCGGTTCCGTACTCGACCTATCGGGACACATTTTGACTAACTATCACGTCGTCGAAGGAGCTGCCCAGATTCTGGTGACCCTGCACAACGGCGAATCGTACACGGCCAGCATCGTCGGCTTCGATCCCCCCAATGACATGGCAGTGCTGAAGATCGACGCGCCCCGCGAGATGCTGGTGCCGATCGCCTTGGGAGATTCGTCCCGGCTGCGCGTGGGACAGATTGTGTATGCGATCGGCAATCCCTTTGGGCTAGAGCGAACGATGACGACGGGCATCATCAGCAGCCTCAACCGTTCGCTTCCCAGCAAGGCAGGCCGGACGATGAAATCGATCATCCAGATCGACGCCGCACTCAATCGCGGCAATTCGGGCGGACCGCTGATCGACAGCCGGGGCCGCCTGATCGGAATGAATACCGCCATCGCCAGTTCGACGGGCGAGAACACGGGTGTCGGCTTTGCGATTCCCGTCGATACGATCAAACGGGTTGCGGCGCAACTCGTAACCAGCGGCAAAGTCATTCGCCCCGAGGCGGGAATCAGTCGCGTCCTGGTGACTGAGCAGGGGCTGGTCGTCGCCACGGTCGTCCCCGATGGCCCGGCCGACCGCGCGGGGATCCGTGGCTTCAAGATCATCCGTGAACAGAAACGTCGCGGTCCGTTCGTCTATGAGGAGCGGCGGATCGACCGGAGTGAAGCGGATACGATCGTCGCCGTCGATGGTCAGCGAGTGACGACAGCCGACAGCTTCCTGACGCTGGTCGAGCAGCACCGCCCGGGCGACCAGGCGATTCTCACAGTGTTTCGCGAGGGGAACCTCGTCGAGGTGCCACTCACCTTGGGATCGGCGGAATGATTGAACGAAGTCGGACTGCTAAGCTGCTCGCGCCCCCGGCAACGCTTTCCCCTTCAGTTGGTAAACATACTTCACAACTTCGGCCACGGCTGCGTACTGTTCGGCGGGGACTGGCTGGCCGACTTCGACACTGGCATAGAGCGCTCGGGCGAGTTCCTTTCGCTCGAGCACGGGTACCTTGTGCTGCTGGGCCAGTTCGCGGATTCGCTTGGCGAGAAGGTCCACTCCTTTGGCGATCACTACAGGTGCGGCCATCTTTTCATGGTCGTACTTGAGCGCCACCGCATAGTGAGTCGGGTTGGTCACCACCACGTCCGCTTCGGGTATTGTGCTGCTCAAGCGGTGCATGACCATTTGCCGGTGAATCTGTTTTCGCCGGGCGGCCACTTGCGGATCCCCCTGCTGCGTTTTCATCTCCTCTTTGAGTTCCTGGGTCGACATTTTCAGATCTTGCTCGTGTTTCCAGTACTGATAGCCATAGTCGAGCACGGCGAGGGCCACGAGCGAGCCGCCAATCTTGATGCTGGTCCAGAACATGACGGAAAACAGGTAAACCGCGATCTGCGGTGTCGTCTCGTTCACGAGGTTCATCAGCCGCACCCGTTCGGACCAGAGTACGATGGCCGCAACCGCGACGATCAACAATACTTTGAAGATTCCAAACCCCAAGTGAACTGCGTTCGAAAGCGACACGATTTGCTTCCAGTTCTGGAGCGGGTTGATTCGCTGCCAGTCGATGGCCAGCTTTTGAGGTAGGAACAAGAACCCCACTTGCCCCATCTGAGCGACCACTCCCGCCAGAACCAGTAGCGCCAGGACCGGCAAAAGCGACATGAGGAGCGCCTGCGCCACGCGTATGAGATGGTGCACAATGTCGGCCTGCCCGAGGGCCAACCAGGCATCGCCCCCCAGATGCTCATGAGCCATCGTGCCAAGTTGCACGGCGAGCGACTGGCCGAAGTACCACAGCACGAGCAGCCCGGCGACAAGCAACCCTGCCGAGGCCAGATCCTGACTCTTGACGACTTGCCCTTCCTCGCGGGCCTGCTGGCGGCGATGCGGTGTTGCGTCGTGTGTTTTGTCGCCAAAATCGTCAGCTGCCATCGCCCGAACTCACGACGAAGGAATCGCGGACGGTGTCGATGACATGCTCGACCTCGTCTTGAAAGACCCACCCGGCAGAACCGATACAAAACCCCAGCATTCCGAGGACCACCATAGAGTTGAGATTGAGCCCCACGGCGACAGCATTGAGCTGGGGAATGGTCCGACTGATGAGCGCCACCACCAGAATCGCGAGCAGCGTGGCCACCATCACCGGGGCACAGGCGCGAATGCCCGTTTCAAAGCTGTGCGTAGCCACGGCTGTCATCGTGCTCAAGAGGCTATCGGGCAACATCCCTTGGCCGGGAGGCATCCAGGCAAACGTATCGAGCAGGGCCGAAATCACCTGCCGATGTCCGCCGACCAGAAAGAAGATTGCCAGAGCCAGCATTTCGAGGACTTGCGAGAAGATGGGGACATTCGTGTCGTAGTTTGGGTTCGCAATTTCGGCTAGCGACAGGCCGCTCATCTGACTGACCACTTGGCCGGCGAGTTGCATCCCGGCCAAGAGAATCATCACGGCCAGCCCGAGCGCCAGCCCGAGTAGCGACTCTTTGGCCAGAAGCAGCCCCAGGGCCGGCAGATTCTCGGGCGGTGGAATCGGCAATCCAAAGTGCAGCGGAGCGATGACCAGAGAGATCCCCACTGCCAAGAGGGCGCGGATGTGCATCGGAACCGTGGCGGTCCCGAGCACCGGCAACGTCATGAGCAGGCTGCCGATACGCGTCAGGACGAGGATGAAAATGAGAAACTGGTCGAGGTACAGGGCGATCCAGGGGGACATGGCGGACGAATGCCTCACGCATTTCGATCGGTGCCGGGCCAGGTGCGTGGCGGTGGACAGCGTGTCAGCCGCCGCTGATGGTGTGCGGAATATTGACGATGAGTTGTTCGGAATACTCGACCAGCTTTTGGATCAGCCATGGCAAGCTAAGCACCAGCGCGGCGGTCATCGCCACGATCTTTGGCACGAACGACACGGTCTGGTCCTGAATCTGCGTGAGCGCCTGCGCAAGGCCGATCAACAGGCCGACCACCATCCCGACAAGCAGCAGCGGAGCGCTGATGATCAGGGCGGTGAAAAGCGCCTGTTGCGTGATCGTGACGGCGTCGGAGGCATCCATGCGGAGAGCAGGGGACTGAGGACGGAGGATGGTAAGCAGCCGTTAAGGGACAGGCACCAGGGGTAATGGCAGCTCAGCTCAAGGGAGGCCGCCAAAACTTTCCAGCAGCATGCTGACCACGAGTGTCCAGCCATCGACAAGCACAAACAGCAAGAGTTTCAGTGGCAGCGAGATCATCACCGGCGGCAGCATCATCATCCCCATCGAGATCGTGACGCTGGAAACGACCAGATCCAGTATCAGAAATGGCAAGTAGATCTGAAAACCGATCAGAAACGCCACCTTCAGCTCGCTCAGCATGAACGCCGGCAGGAGCGACTGGAGCGGCACTTCGTCGTACGTTTCCGGCTCGACCTGCGACTTCTGGCTGGCGGGCAGGTAGTCATAAAACAGCCACACATCGTCGCTGTTGCCCGCCAGATCGATCTGGCGGGCCATGAATCGTTTGAGCGGGACGACGCCTCGGTTCCAGGCCACTTCGGGATCGGTGATTTCGCCCTGCGAATAGGGTCGGATGCTGACGGAATAGATTTCGCTGAAAGTCGGCGTCATCACGACCAGCGTCATGAAGAGCGACAATGCCGTAATGACCTGGCTCGGCGGCAATTGCTGAGTTCCGAGGGCCTGTCGCAGGAGCCCTAAAACCACGATGATTCGCACGAAGCTCGTCGTCATTAGCAGGATTGCCGGCGCGAGGCTCAGGACGGTGAGCAGCACCATCACCTGCAGCGTCGAACTGAGCTGAGCCGGGCTCGTCCACGACTGGGGCCCGCCGCGTAACGCTTCGGCCAGCGGGTCGGCGATCGAGTTTTCCGCTCCGGGCGGTGGAGCAGGCATTGTCGGAGGGGTAGCGGTGATTTCCGGCGGCGACACGGGAAGCGACTGTCCGAGCGCGATTCCCGTCGGCAGTGCCCACGCGACGAACTGCGACAGCCCAAGCGCGACTAGAATTCGCAGCGAGTTCACGCGGCACCTCGTGCGTTCGGGCGAACAGCGGTCGTGCGTGGCGCATCGCTGGCGGGTTCGGTTGCCAGTTGACTGAGGACCCGACTGAACGCGGCCGAGGCGCTATCCGACTTCGTACGCCGGCAGAGGCCGGCCAAATGCTCGACTTCCACGGGATCGGTGATCTCCGTAAGCGTCTGGGCTCCACTCGGTGAGAGAGCGACCAGCAGAAGTTTGTTCCCCACGCGTAATAGCTGCAGTGCCTGTTTGCCGCCGAGCGGTTGCCGGCCGAGCAACTCGATCGCTTGCGGCGGCAGCGGTGCAGCTCCCGGCGCTGCGAACCGCCGCGAGACCCAGGCCACGACGAGCAAGAGACCGATCACGATGGCGAGGCTGCTGGCGACTGTCCCGATCGCCGAGGCAGGCGTCGCCGGACTGGATGTGGAGAGCGAACGTCCTGAGGTTTGGCCACGCGGTGAGAGTTTGAGCGGAGGCCGCGAATCGTCACCTTTCACATCCGTCGGAAGAGCCTCCATCGCGGTCGCCTGCCGGAATGGAAACGGCTTTAGCACCGCCTCTGGCGACCGTGTGTTCACTTCGCTCAGAGGTCGCGCCTCGATCGCCACTGGCTGCGACAATCGCCCCGGCTGATCTTGCTGTGGCGATTCATTCCCGCTGACTGCATAGCCATACGCACCATTTTCGTACGCCGATGGTGCCTGCCCGAGAGCTGCTGGCGGCGCCCCAAACAGCCCCATCAGAAGCATCCAGCAGATGCCCAGGACTGGCCCGCGACGTCGCATATTTGAATTCGAGGAAATCACGACGAAAAGTTGAAGTGCTGCCAGGAAATGGTCGATAACGAGGGTGGTGAAATAGGTCGCAGGTTTACGTCGTCGACTGCAAAGGAAGAAGTCGACACGGAGTCGTGGCACTAGTCAAAATCGTCTCCGGCCAAGAGCTCGGTGACTCGCACACAAAAGTTGTCGTTGAGCACCAGGACTTCGCCGCGGGCCACCATCCGGCCGTTGACAATCACGTCGACCGGATCGCCCGCCAGCTTATCGAGCGTGACGACGCTCCCACGTTTGAGTTTCAGGACATCTTCGAGGTACATCTGGGTTCGCCCCAGTTCGATCCGCAAGTTGAGATCAACATCTTTCAGGAGTTCCAGCGTTGCCTTTTCTCCCGAAGGAGGCGAGCCGGTCAAATCCTGAAACTCGAACGACCGTAGATTCGCGAGAGCCGGGTCGCTTGGTTCGTCGACCGAGGCAATCGCCTGCTCGGCCTGGGCCAGCAGAAACTGGATATCGTCGCCCACACCGCGGGCCGCCGGCCGGGGTGCCGGTTGCGGCGGCGCGACTGTCGCTGTAGCGGAGGCGGCACGGGCCGGGTCCGCTTGAACGGCTGTTGCGGGCGAGGGCGTTGACTCGGCACTTTCTGCTGTCGCCGGTGATTGCGCAGGCGTAGCCGTCGCCTCGGGCATCACGCCGGCGGCCATTTGGGCTTGCCGGAGTAATTCCTCAATATCTTCCTGACGAAGGGTCGGCGAATCACCTGCCATCGGATTCCTTTCCGGTGGTCCAGCTTATTCAGTTGTCTGTCCGCCGGTCCGCTTCCTGCGGTTTGCGGATCAACGACGCGTGGCTGCCAGCAACGCGCCTCGACTACTGCTCGATAAACGAGAAATCGCTAAACAGCACGGCGCGCAGCACCGGTTGTCCCAGCAACTCGTTGCTTTTCGCCAATATCTTCCGTTTCAGCAAGGCCAATCCCGGATCGACGAGGTCTTCAACCCGGCTGTTGCGAATCTCGAAGATCACCTGGTCGCGCAAGCGATGTTCGTTGTGGTGAAACAGCGTCTCGAAGCTAGCAAGCTCCTTCTCGGGCAACGTTCCGATCAAATGGAAGTTGACCCGCATCGTCAGGTTCGCCGCCGGCTGGTGGATAACGATGTTGTATTTCCCCAGTTCGATCTCCACCTCATGCTCGCCCGGCTGGTGCGCTGCATGGGGATCGCCAGCTGCATGCCCATTTTCGGTAGCCTCTCCGTGCTCGGTGGATGCAGCAGTTGTCGCATGCTGTGCCTTTTCCTTGGCCCAGGCTTCGACGTCGCTCGAACTGGGTATCAAGAAATACGCGAACATGCACTCCGTGAGGATGACGATCGCAACAAACACAGACACGAGTAACGGCTTGATCATGTGCGGCAATTCCTCGGGTTCAGCTCCAGACACGGCGAGTTCCCTATCGCCGCTGGGCTCATCCCACTCAGAATCTAGCTCACACCTCACAACCACCACCCGCGAACTGCCTCATCCCAGCGTGGTTCCGGGAAACCGATGTTGACGGTCGTAGGGGCTTCACCGTAGCGACCAGTTGCATCGGTCAGGCCGTCGCCGCCAGGCTCGCCGTTCGCGAGTCGGCCCAGGCTGCCAGATCCTCTGCTCCTTTCCGCAAACAGAAATCCCCCAGCGTCTCTTCCGACTGTCGGTCCTGCTTGAAGTAGGCGAATACATGGCCCAGCAGCGGGGCGACTTCCTCTTCGGGAACCATGTCTTTGTAGAGGAAATTGAGTCGATCACCGAGCAATCGTCCTCCCAGAAACACCGTGTACTTGCCGCGCGACTTGCCGACCAAACCCACATCGCAGTTGTAAGGCCGAGCGCACCCATTCGGGCAGCCGGTCATGCGAATCGTGAACTTCTCGTTGGCCAAACCCAATCGCGCGAGTTCGACTTCGATCTGATCGATGATGCCCGGCAGTGCCCGCTCGCTTTCGGTGATCGATAGCCCGCACGTCGGCCACGCCACACACGCCATGCTCCAGCGGCGAACGGTTGAGATCTCTTCGCTCAGCTTGACTCCATGCGAGCGGAGAATCGACTCGAGTTGTCCGCGACTGTCGGCGGCAATATCGCCAAACAGGATGCTCTGATGGGCCGTCAGGCGAATTGTCGGCCTGAGTGTCGTGCACACCTCGCGAATCGCGGTTTTCAGCCGCATTTCGGCCGTGTCCTTGATCCGGCCGTTTTCGACATTGAGTCCATAAAACCAGCGGCCGTCTCCTTGCTGGTCCCAGCCCATGTGGTCGTTGTGCCCGTGGACATCCGCCGGATCGGGATCGGCCAGTGGCCCGCCGTAATATTCTTCGACCTTGGCCTTGAACTTCTCGACGCCCCAGTTCGCGATCACGTACTTGAGCCGCGCGACCTTCCGGTCTTCGCGATTGCCATAGTCGCGCTGCACCTTGAAAACCGCCTCGACCGCCTTCATCGTTTCCTCGGGTGTGACATAGCAGATTCGCTTCGCCACGGCCGGAAACGTCTTTTTTGCCGAAGGCGTCACACCCATCCCGCCGCCAGCGAGCAGGTTGTAGCCAATGATTTCGTCGCCGCGGGTAATTGCGAGTAGGCCCAGGTCGTTGGCATACAGGTCGACGCAGTTGTCGAATGTGTAACCGATGGCCATCTTGAATGAAGGAACCCCAAAACCTTAAACACTTAAACATTTAAACATTTAAACGATCATACACCAAATAAAGGGTTTAACCATTGACTATCTACACCCTGCTAAAGAATAAAAAGACATCGCTCAGCGTAACCGGCTTAGGGTATGTCGGCCTCCCGCTCGCCCTGGAATTCGCGCGTCACTTTCACGTCATCGGATTCGATATCGATGAGAAGCGTGTCGCGGAGATGAGGGCGGGACGCGATCCGTCGAAGGAGCTCGGTCCG